>DJBG01000037.1 GCA_002429965.1 Hungatella sp. UBA5982 | reverse complement strand
CCGGTTATCTCAGCCATGATCCGATAGGTATTTCCGGTTTTTTTCACATGAAGACCAATATTTTCAAGGCTTCGGATGTCATCGAGAATCGTCTCCTCCTCCTCTTCCATACCCATGCCTTTTAGATACTCCTTTACCTGCAATGGGGAGCGGTAGGCTCCTTCTAAGTATTTTATGATATGGGTCCTTCGGTTGCGGAGATACTCCCGGTCAGCCACCTTGGTAGCCAGCATATCCCACATCACACGTTTGGGAATTCTGGGGAATCTTGAAACGCCGGTCACATGCTTTAATATGGNNCTTCCCTTTAGCGTCAGCTGGTAAGACTGGGGGATGGTTCCGGTACAGGACCTGCCCCCAATGGAAACGGTTACCTCCTTTGGCACCTTGTTGATCCAGCCCATCTGTAAGAGCCAGCTGCAAATAGTCCTGACGTATTTATCGCTGGTGCCTTCCGTATCCTGAAGCAGCTTTGTCTTTTCTTCCCGGGTTTCAGCTTCCATCAGCCCCTGCAGGATCATGTACTGGGGAATGGAGGTAAAGCCTGCCTCCCCGATGAAGCCAAGCCTTGCTCCCATCTCAAACTTTGTCAGATGTCCTTCTTCTCCCAGCAGGGACAGAACCCGGCACACGGGCGGATAGGAAAGGAGGGCGGTCTTTAATGCGAAAGTCTCCTCCTCGCTGCCCGCAGGCGCATCCGCGTACTGCTGTCCCAAGGGGGACAGGGAACAAATATCCTCTTTCCGGCTGTAATGAAGAAAACCGATGCTCACTGCCCACCTCAGAAAGGAATCTGCAGGCCAGTCGCTTTGGTATTCCTTTCGCTGCCCCGGCAGGACGGCCTGAACAATTCCGGAACAAGGGGCATTGCTCCTTGTATAGCCTACAGGCGTCCCCTTTCCCTTCAAATGGGTATAGGGAATGGAAATTTCCCTACCGCTTAATTCCTGTATAAACTCGTCTCTTCCGTCTTTTTCCGATATGAGCCTGGGGATCTTATCCATTCGCAGGATCCTGTTGATCTTTGAATCCGGCACAAATGCGGATACCACATTTTTTAAATTTTCCAGGGTATAGGCCTCTTGTACCCAGCCAAATGTCCGATCTGCCACTGTTATTTCCTCTCTGTACTTTTCCTTTTATCCGCCCATGTTCTTTGGGCATAANNAAGTATACCATAGCCGCCAGGGATTGACCACGTAATTTTCCATGGCACAGCCAAAGGGTTTGGTTTGTGGTGACCGGCTTCCTGTGTTATAATGGTTGAAACTTCGCCAAGGTCAATCGGGCTTACTTTTAGTTCGTTGCTTCCGCAAGAATTACAGGACCGGAAAGGAACAGAAATTATGGGAAAATTACAAATGACAATACTTGCTTTTATTGCAATTTCCTGCTGCACTCATATCAGGAGGCAGCTCCAGGACAGAGATTACATAAAACATCTGTTTTCAGGAAATGATGCCGGAAAAAGCAGGATTCTCTACCTGGATTATGTCCGTCTTATTGCTGCCCTTTTCGTTATTTTAGTCCACTGCCTTGATTTTTCCACAGCCGGGCTTAACGCCGGGACGAAAGGATGGGTGGCGGTGCAGTCTCTTTCCTCCATTCTTCTGGTCTGCAACACGCTGTTTATCATGAACAGCGGCGCTTTGATCCTAAAGGGGCAAAGGGAAGGCCTGGCTGCCTTTTACTACAAACGATTTCTTCAGGTTGCTCTTCCTTTTTTTTGCTATTACTGTATTTATATACTGCTCTCCTGCCAGTATTTCAATTCCGGCTTCATGAACGGAATCTTAAGAGCACTAAAGGATATGGCAGCAGGCCCTATTGACTGGGCGCCTCATTTATGGGTGATCTATGTCATTTTGTCCCTCTATATCCTGGCTCCGTTTTTCAGCGTTCTTTTAAAGCACCTTACCGACTCCATGCTTCACGGACTGGCAGTCCTGATCCTCCTCTTCCGCTGTCTGGCAGTTTATCTGCCTGCTATGGGCCTGCCCTTAAACTTTGAGCTTATGATCAGTCCATGGGAAGGGGTATTTTTGCTTGGCTATTACTTTTCCCACCCTATTTCCATGAAATACAGGAAAGCCTGGTTGGGATTTGGCATGGCCTCCATCTTATTTACCATCCTCTGCACCGCCCTGCGGCCTGATTACAAGGCCATTCTGATGGCAGAAGGCGCTCCCGCCACGCTCTTCCTGGGGGCCTCGGTTTTTCTTATACTGCGTTCCCAGGAAAACCGGCTTCCAAAGCCGGGGATGGGAATGAACTTCCTGATCCGGCACAGCTATTCCATCCTGCTGGTTCACTGGGCTGTGCTCTATTTTGTCAGAGAACGGTTTCATATAAACTGGCTTTCCTTTGGAACGGCAGGCAGCACCCTGCTTTCCTTTCTCCTGGTTCTGGTCTTATCTGCCGCGGCGGCCTTTCTTTTTGACCAGACCGTAGTCCTTTGTGTTCAGACCCTTTTTAAAAGGCTGGTCCAACCATTAAGGAGCCGGTGAGTTTTACTCCTCCGGCTCCATTGTTCGTTCTGCTGCTATGGGCCTTACTGTGATTCCGTTTATTTCCACATGCTCGCTGATGCCGATGACGATACATGGCCTGCCGTCGATCATCCGGTTTTCTACCAGATGGGTTTTATCAGACGCTACCTTTATACTCACATCCGCTGTCTTGATCTCAAAGCTTTTGGTATTGATCACATTGGAAGCAAGGAAGGGGGGCACAGATGTTTCTTCGTCTTCGCCATAACGCTGCTCAAATTCCTCCAGCTTTTCCTGACTGGCCCCGTTGTTCTCCAACAGTCTTTTCATCTGGTACTTGTCCAGGGTAAAGGGAGACGGTTCATCCTTTGTTTCTTCAAGAATCTCATTTAAATTTTCATGAAGGCTCTTAACCGTTTCAAAATCGCAGTTATCTCCCAGTGTTTCCTCCACAATGGCCTGGAACGTTTCTTTCTGGCTCTTGGCAGACATAGGCATCACACATCCAAGCAGCTCGTCAACCAGGCGTTCCGGCATCTGCTCCGGGTTTTTGGTATAGTATAAAAGGCTGTGGATATCGGTATTCCGGTCCGTAAAGGACGGAAATAAAAAGCCGGTATCAGGGGCCTCCACGATCCAGTCCCTGCTGCGGTTTTCGATGACGTTAGCCTGGGAATTGTAGCAAAGGCCGGCCTTTGACAGCTTCACCGGGCAAATGGAGCACTGGATGAATTCATATACAAAATCAGAGGCATCTTCCATTTCCAGACCATCGGAGGACCTTGCGGGAATATCGTAGGCACAATGGATGAGGATGATGTAAAAATTCTCGCCGAAATCGTAGCTGGCGATCACTTTATCATATAATTCCTCGATCAGGACATCATCCTTTAACTGGCTGTCCCGGAGCTTTAGCAGAAAATTCTGGGTTCCGCCCTCAGCCTCCGTATGTAAGGGAAATTCCATATTGACCATATTCTTGCCGACGGTTCCTGACAAAGCACTTTTAAAGATGTTAAAATATTTAAACGCTTCTTCCTCTGGGAGGGATAAAAATGCTTCCTTAAGCTCCGTTCGTTTATTCTTTTCTGCGTCTACATAGCAGCCACAGATGCGGCTGATGGCGCAGTTGGCCGGAGTAAAAAGTTTTTTTATTTCATTGGCTTCTTTCTTGTTCATTCTACGATATTCTCCTATTCTAAAGTAAAACTGCAAATTTAATACTAGAGCAAATCAGGCCAGAAGTCAAGAAATTGGTAACACCAAAAAAAGCAAAAAAAAGCTCACGGACCATCAGGCCCGTGAGCTTTTCAACTTTTTAGATATCAGCTTTCCATAATCCGTGAAGATTACAGTATTCGTATGCAGCAACTACTTCATCTCCGTCGCAAAGCATGAATTCAGCCACCGGTTTATCTCCCGGGTTCAATATCTTTCTCTGATTGCCCTGCTCGGTCTCTAATGCGATCCAACCGATGAAATGTTCAGGAAGCATTGGGTGTTCAACGGAACCAACAGTAACTGTTACATGCTGTCCGTCAATCTCAATAACCGGAACGTGCTTCTCAGTTGCAGCATCTGTTGTATTGGCTACCAATTCGTGCATATTTTCTCCACAGCATGTAATTGTACCGCCCTTTTCTTCTACAACCGCCACAATATTACCACAACGGTTACACTTTAAAAACTTCATAGCAATAACCTCCTTCGTCTTTTGAATCTTTATTGAATTATATTCTCATTATATCATAAATACCAATAATTTACAATAGATTCCGGCCGGCAAACAAAGTGCTTCTCACTTACCGCATCTTTCCTGGTATTCCGAGGGCGACACTCCCAAAAGCTTTTTAAACTGCGCGCTGAAATAGGCCGTGTCCGAATATCCCACCTGGTCCGCCACTTCGTACACCCTGACCCGGCAGTCCTTAAGTAAGGACATGGCTACCTGCATCCGGTAAAAGGTGAGATAGCTGGTAAATGTATAATCCGTTTCCTTTTTTAACACGCGGCTCAAATATCCTTCGCTGATTTCCAGATATTCCGCCACCGTGCTGATGGTGATGTTCTCTTGATAATGCATCCGGATGTACCGGGTGGCCTCAGCCACATATTTGTTTTTGGATTTCTTGTCTGCATTAAAACGAAGCACCGGTGCCGCAGCCTCACCTGCCGCTTTTTCCGTGCCCTGCTCGATTTGGCTTCTGATTTGAAGGATGGCCTGTTCTAAATCTCCATCCTTTAAGGGTTTTAAGAGGTAATCACTGACCCCTAAGCGCAATGCGCTTTGTGCGTACTTAAAATCCCCGTAAGCAGTCAGGATAATGAACCTGGCCACACACCCTTCTGCCCGCAGTTTGGTGATCATCTCCACACCGTCCATGCGGGGCATCTTCACATCCGTCACGATAATGTCCGGGGAGAGCCGTTCTGCCAGACGGGCCCCTTCCTCCCCGTTGGCGGCCTCGCCCGCTATGACACAGTCCAAAGCCGCCCAGTTAATGGTCAATATGATTCCCCGGCGGACCATCGTCTCGTCTTCCACAACTATGACTTTATACATCCGTCACCTCCCTCTGGACCGGCAGCCTTAAGGCGATGGTAGTTCCCTCCTTTGTTACCTCCGCCCTGATCCCGTATTCCTGCCCGTAATAAATTTTCAGTATGCGGATCACATTGTAAAGACCTAAGTGCCCATCTCTTTTAAAAGGATTGTCACTGTTGATCCAGTCCACCATCTCCCGGTCCATTCCGCACCCGTCATCCGTGATGGAGATGCTTAACACTCCGTCTTTCTGATCCGCAAAAATGCAGATGTATCCATTCTCACACCCATCCAGCCCATGGATAATGGCGTTCTCCACCAATGGCTGCAAAAACATTCTGGGCACCATGCAGTCCTCCAGCTGATCCGGTATCTCGGTTTCATAGAGGAAACGTCCCGTAAAACGGATCTTTTGGATCTGTATATAGCTTTCAATGGTTTCCAGCTCCTCCCTCAAGGTGATGAAAGGACGGCTGGAAATGCTTCTTCGCAGGATCACCGCTAAATTCTCCGCCAATATGGCGATTTCCGGTATCTGGTTAATCCTGGCATTCCATTTAATAGTATCCAGAGTGTTATAGAGAAAGTGGGGGTTTAACTGGGTCTGATATAATTTAATGGTGGTCTTATTCAAATCCTTCTGCTTCTGAACCGTGTCCTCTAAGTATTTCTGCAAGTCCCCTGTCATCTGGTTAAAGCTTTCTGTCAGCCTTCCCAGTTCATCCTGCCGGTTTGTATGAATTCGGATGGATAAATCCCCTTTTTTTACCTTTGCCATCGCCTTATCNNACCGGAAATCATCAGGCAGAGGATCAGTCCCAGAGCCGATAAAAGAAAACTTACCGTCCTCATGGTATGGATGGCTCCGGCACTGATTGGCGCGGAGCGTCTTAAGATGATATAGATTCCATGGGAGGGCTCCCTGGTCCATAAATATCTGGTATACACTCCCCTCCCCTTTTCTCCTGCCTGTCCCGTCATTCCATGGAGGATGATGTCGCCCATCTCCTCTTCCCCATAATCCGGCCTTGAGCAGTAAATGGGCCTTTGATGGGAATCCAGCAGCAGAAACGTATCCCCTGAGGAATAGAAGCCATTTAAGAGATTATCAAAATTCTCCCGGGTAAAATCAAGGACCACATACCCGGTTCTGGCTCCGTGAGAATTTTCCAGGGAATAGGCTCCCTGCATCAGGATATTTTTATCCGTTTCCGGAAGATAGGGATCGGTCCTGTAATAAGTGATCCCTTTCACCTCCTGTACCTTCCTTAAAAGACCCCAACGGACGGGAAGAGTGCTGTTTTTGGAAACAGTATCCGTTGTAAAACGGAGCTTTCCGCCGGAATCATAAATGCTGAACTGGGCGCTGCTGTATATTTCCTGAACCGCCTGATATAAGGATAAGTACAAATCCTTCTGCATCTCAATGGCATCCTTGTCGATCATCACCCTGGCCGCTGTACCGTCTGCTGTAAAGGTCTCACAGGCCTTCTCACAGTTTTCAAATAACTGGGTTAGTTTTGTGCTTACCTCGTCCAGCTGCCGGTTCCCTTCCACCGCCAGCTGCCGGTTAATGGAAGCGGTAAAAAGCCTGGTCACCACCACGCTTGAAAAGGTAAGAGGTACCAGAGCTACCAGCAGACATCCCAGAAACACCCGTGTTTTGAAAGAAAACTGACCGTACCACTTCATTCTCCGGCCCTCCTTTTATGCAGGGAAAGGACCCCATTCCATTGTTTTAAAATTTCCCCTTTTTCCCGGGACAGCTCCTTTAAATCCATATTAATGATGGGAAGTCTGTTGACAGGGGAAAGTCCGGGAAGAGGAGGTACATCCATCCGCACAGAGCGCCTGTTTAAATCCGAAACAAGGATCCTCTGAACATCCTTACTGACCGTGAAATCCAAAAAACGCCTTGCCGCCTCCGGGTGGAGGCAGCCGTTTACAATAGCCGTACCATCCGGCAGCACCGTGGTCCCTTCTTTCGGGTAAATGTAGTCCACATCCGCTCCTCCGGAGCGGAGAGCCTGGGCAGCCCCCTCTATGGTGACTCCCAGGGAATACCTGCCATCCAGAATGCCGGAATTCACCTCCGATAAGCTGGAAAGGCTCCCATATTCCAGGTTATCCGCCAGATGCTTTATATAGTCTCCTTCTCCCCGGTACGTATAGACAGCCATGGCCAGAGCCGAAGAATAGATATCCGACATGCCGGGATCCATAAAAGCCACCCGGCCTTTCCATCTTGGTTCCAACAGACTGGTCCAGCTTAAAGGCACCTCCCGGTATGTCACCACATTGGTGTTGTACATGATGACTAAGGGGCAGGCGGAAAAGCTGGTCCACTTATAATCTTCGCACCGGAACGCACCGGCGATGAATGGGATTTCAGGACTTTCGTAGGACTGCCAGTATTCCCTTTTCTCTTCCAGAGTCTCAATTCCCACCCCAAATACCACATCCCATGTTTCTCCGGCATCGCCGTATGGACCGCTGCTTTCCTCTAACTTTTTTAACAGCTCCTCCAAAGATCCGGCTTCTACCTTTACGTTCAAACCTGTACGCTCCTCGAACTCCTTGACGACAGGCTCACAGATTCCTTTCTCCTGAACCGTATAAACCACCAGATCCGCCTGGGAAAGCATGGGCTGCCCTCCCGTTTCCGGACTGCAGGAAGACAGCAGGACGCAGCAAATAAGAGACAGCGCGCAGACCCCTGGCCATTTTCCCTTGGTGCTGTTAGAAAGACTCATAGACGCCTCCTCCTCTCCTGTCCGCAATATGGCTTCGTTTTATCCATTATATCAATATTATACTTGTTTTTCCATGGGCAGAAGACCGCATTTATGGTAAACTTTACCTAACAAACAATTGGAGGTGCCTGCCATGGCCGTACATATCATAGAACAATCCGTTATCCCAAAACACACCGGAAGCAGCCTATGTGAGGATGGACTGTTCGTAAATGAGAACTTTATCGCCGTAATTGACGGTGTTACGAGCAAGGGAGTCCTTACCTGGCCCGAAGACCTGGGGGACGGCACGGGAAACATGACCAGCGGCCGCTATGCAAAAGAAGTGCTGCTGGACGCCTTAAGCACCATGCCCTCCGACATTGACGGAGCCGGTGCCATGGACTATTTAAACGAAGCTCTGGCCCGGGCCTGCCGCACACGCCGCTCCATACTTAAGGAAAAGCCCGAAGAACGCCTGCAGGCAGTCATCATCCTGTACAGCCTCTGCCGCAGAGAGGTATGGGCCTTTGGTGACTGCCAGTGTCTCATTAACGGCACCCATTACCACCATAACAAGGCCATCGACAGCCTGCTTTCCCAGGTCAGAAGCCTTTATATTCAGACGGAGCTGCTTTCCGGCCGGACAGAAGCATCTCTTTCCGGCCACGACACCGGACGGGAATATATCCTTCCCCTCCTGCGCCGCCAGCTTCTTTTCGCCAATGAGGACTCTCCCTACGGATATGATGTATTAAACGGCTTCCCCATTCACCCTGGTCATGTCATTATACATCCCGTTCCCCCCTGCTCCCGGCTAGTCCTGGCAAGCGACGGCTATCCCGTCCTTAAGGAGACTCTGGCAGAAAGTGAGGCTGCCCTTAGGGAGCTCATAGAAAAGGATCCTCTCTGCTTTCGGGAAAATAAAGGCACCAAAGGGCTGGTGAAAGGAAATGACAGCTTTGACGACCGCACCTATATCCGCTTCGACACTTTATAAAGAAAGCACAGAGGGGCTGCTGCAAGAGTAATGATTTCCTTTTGCAGCAGCCTTTCTTTTTCCTATCCTTCCTGCAGCCCTAAATACTCCTCAAATAAACTGCACACGCTTACAGAATCTGCCTCTGCCTTCATCTCACAGAAGATCCGCAACAGCGGCTCCGTGCCGGAGAATCTTGCGATCACCCAGCCGCCGTTTTTAAAGTAAACCTTACAGCCATCCGCATAAGAGATCTTCTCAATCTCAAAAGGCAATTGGGGAAGCTTCCGGTCAACCATAAGAATCCGGTTGATTCTCTCCTTTTCCTCGGTTGTAAAACGGTAATCCCGCTCCGTCATATGGATTGTCCCGTACTCTCTACGGATGTCTGCTGCAATCTCAGACAGCTTTTTCCCGGATACAGCCATCATTTCTACCAGAAGGGAGGCCGCATAAATTCCATCCTTGCCATGGATATGCCCCTTAACCGTCAGACCGCCGGAGGACTCTCCGCCGATGATGGCATCCGTCTCCTGCATCTTTGCGGATACAAACTTAAATCCCACGGGAACCTCGTAACATTTCTGTCCAAAGCTCTCCGCAACCCGGTCTAGTACATGGGTGGTGGAAAGGCTTCGGACCACTGGCCCCCTCCAGCCCTTGTATTTCAGAAGATAATAATACAGCATCACCAGAATGTTGTTGGCATGGAGGTAACGGCCCTGATCATCAATGACTCCCAACCTGTCCGCATCCCCATCCGTGGCGATCCCGATATCACAGTACCGGTCCAGCACATAATTCTGCAAGCTCCGCAGAGTCTGCTCCGTAGGCGCAGGCATTTTTCCGCCAAATAAAGTGTCATGCTGGTCGTTGATGGTTTCAATGGTACACCTGGCAACGGAAAGTATGGTGCTTAAGGCCGTAAGGCTCACTCCGTACATGGGGTCAATGGCAACCCGAAAATCCCGGGAGCGTATGGCATCCATGTCAATGACGGATATGATATTGTCCAGATATTCATTTAATGGGTTGATTTCCTCCACCACTCCCTTTTTCACAAGCTGAAGATAAGAGGCTGGCGGCATCTGTCCGGACTCCTCATGGTTTGGCTGGAATATGCCCTCCGCATTTAAAAGATATTTTTCAATATCTTTTGTCTGGCCCTNNGGCCCTCATCCGCATCTCGCCCTCCATATGTGAAGACCTTGATCCCATTATATATCGCTGGATTATGGCTGGCTGTTACCATCATGCCGTAGCTTAAGCTGTGCTTCATCACATAAAACATGATAAGAGGCGTGGGGGAACTGCGGTTAATGAAAAATACCTTGATTCCCTGATTTCCAAATATCTCACAGGCCCATATGACCGCTTCCTTGGACAGGAAACGTCTGTCATATCCTATGACGATTCCTTCTCCTTCTACGTTTTCCGCTTTCATTTTAAGACTGACGGCGAGCGCCAGCTTTTGGATATTTTCTTTTGTAAATTCCTCTCCGATAATGGCTCTCCAGCCACCGGTGCCAAATGTTACCATCCTTTGTATCCCTCCCTGTTTTCTATTAATCCATCCAAAGCCTTGTATTGGGTGGATTAATTGCCGTGAGTCCGCATTGAAGCTCATACAACCGAAACCTTCCCCTTGCTTACTTTTAAGAAAATAAGCAGGGATATGACTGTACTTACCGTCAATATGGATGCCAGTGCGGCCGCTGTACCATAGCTGTTTCGGACGACCTCCGTATAGATGGCAACGGATATGGTACTTGTCTTGCCGCCGTAAAGCATAACGCTGGAAGACAGCTCATTGATACAGGTGATCCAGCTTAATATAGCTCCTGACAGGATGCCGGGGGCCATAAGCCTTGCCGTTACCTTGACAAAAGTTTTCATGGGTGACACGCCAAGGCTTATAGAGGCCTCCTCCACACTGGGGTCCATCTGCTGCAGGAATGCGCTTCCCGACCGCACCGTATAAGGCAGCTTCCTGACTACAAAGGCTATAATCATAATAGCGGCCGTACCCGTAAGGATCATCGGCTGCTTATTAAACGCCACGATCAGGCTGATGCCCAGTACCGCGCCCGGAATGACAAAGGGGAACATAATGAGAAGATCCATCAGCTGCCCCGCTATTCCTTTCTGGCGCACCACGATGTAGGATATCAGCATGCCCAGTACGATGATAAACACAATGGCTGCGGCAGAGAATACAAACGTATTCCGGATATTGGTCCACAGTCTGTTAAAAATCGTCACATAGCTTTCTATGCTGAAGCCTTTTTTAAAGCCTGTAAAATCGCTTTTTACAAAGCTGCTGACCACCACCACGATCTGGGGGAGGATGCCGATAAGGGTCACCAGCAGAACCGGCATTGTTACCAGGAACCGTTTCAGGCCGTGAAGTTTTTCTTCTTTAGGCGGCCTCATGGCTGTCATGACATAATTTTTTCTGGTCACAAAATATTTCTGCAGCAAAAGCACCGTCGTCGAGCAGAGCACCACAATTACGGACAGGGCACTTGCTAAATGAGCATTTCCGCCGATCTCGCTCATATATTCGTTGTATACCAGCACGGGAAGAACCATATAGCCTTCTCCGATGAGCATGGGCGTTCCAAAGTCCGCGAGGCTGGTCATGAATACCATAATGGCTCCGGCAGCGATGGAGGGCAGGATGACCGGTATGGTGATGGTCAAAAGCCTTCGCAGCTTGTTGCTTCCCAGATTCTCTGCCGCCTCCTCAAGGCTTGAGTCAATGCTTCCCATTGCCCCTGACGTATATAAATACACGTAGGGAAACAGCTTGAACGTAAAAACAAGAATAATACCCAGCTTTCCATAAATACTGGGAAGATGGATTCCCATGCCTTCAAAAAACTGTGTGACAAAACCAGCGCGCCCGAACAGCATAATCCAGCTGTAAGCGCCGATAAACGGAGGGCTCATAAGGCTCATAATGATGAAGATATGAATGAAACGTTTTCCAAAAACGTTGTATCTGGACATCAGATAGGCCATGGGCACCCCTACGGCCAGAGTCGTAGCCGTGGTGACAATGGAGANNCATGATATCACCTCCTGGGTCTGGGCATTGTATACGCCTACCGCACTGATATCAAAATTCACCCGCACTTCCTGACCATCCGGCCGGAGATCACTGGCATCCTTTGTGTATTCGTTTAATTGAATGGACAGGCCATTGTTGAGCTGGATTTCATACTCAATGAAATCTCCCAGGAACGTGGAAATGACGATCCTGCCCGGAAGCCCTTCCCTTTCATCAAAGAACAGCTGCTCCGGCCTTGCGGAAATGATCCCTTTCCCCTTGTAAGCGGATTTCAGCCTGCAGGTTAAGCTGCATTCATCCTTGATGTTTAAAACGGCTCTGTCAGGTACGCTTCCATCTACTTCGCACTCAATGAAATTTGATACTCCGATGAATCCGGCCACAAAGGTGTTACCCGGCTTCTTGTAAATCTCTTCCGGCGATCCCACCTGCATGATGTTGCCTTCCTTCATGACTGCGATCCGGTCGGAAATAGCCAGAGCCTCCTCCTGATCGTGGGTAACGTAAATGGTAGTGATCCCAAGCCGCCTTTGCAGTTTCTTAATAACCGTTCTCATCTGCACTCTGAGCTTTGCGTCCAGATTGGATAAGGGCTCATCCATGAGAAGCACCCCCGGCTCAATGACAAATGCCCTTGCAAGGGCCACCCGCTGCTGCTGGCCGCCGGACAGCTCATTTGGTTTCCTGTCCTTTAGGTTTTTGATCTGCACTAAGTCGAGGGCTTCCTCCACCTTGCGGGAAATCTGGTCTTTCGGATATTTCTTTGCTTTCAGACCGTAAGCCACATTCTCCGCCACTGTCAGATGGGGAAAGATGGCGTAGTTCTGGAACACCATGCCGATATCCCTTTTGTGGGCATCCAAATTGTTGATCACCCTGTCATCAAAGCAGATCTCACCTCCATCCACAGAATTGAAGCCTGCAATCATACGAAGCAGTGTCGTCTTGCCGCATCCGGAGGGCCCAAGCAAAGTGAAAAATTCCCCCGGCTTCATCTCCAGATCCACTCCATTTAGCGCTGTAAAATCACCGTACTTTTTCACGGCCTGTTTAATAATTACTGCATGGCTCATATTTTTCGCTCCTCCTTAAACCCTCAGATGTCTTCCTGTCCCTTACATCAAAAGACCGTCCTGTCCCCGAAGGGCCGGGACAGTCTTTTTTCGTCAGAATGTATTCCTATCCTTTTTTATTAATCCACCATAATGTCATTGAACTTCTCAATAATGGCTTCTTTCTCATTTGCCGCCCAGTCAAAATCATAATCCACCAGCACGATATCCTGTAACTTCGCCATTCCTTCGCCTACTTCCATGTCACTTCTTACCGGACGGCGTCCCCAGTTCTTGCTCTGCTCCGTCTGGCACTCCTTAGATGTGACGAAATCGATAAACAGTTTTGCGTTCTCCTCGTTGGGGGCACCCTTTACAAGAGCTACACCATCTGGTACTGCACTGGTTCCGTCTTTGGGATATACGAATCCAACCGACGGATCTTCCTTATACTGGACTGCGGATTTCTCCAGAGTCAGACCTACGTAGAACTCACCGTCTGCAACCATCTTGTGGCACTTGCCGGAAGAATCGACTATCTTGCCATCCAGATTATCATATAATTTCTTAATGAAATCCCAGCCGGCTTCCTTGCCGCCATGGCCCAGGATCATGGTACAAAGCTGAGTGTACGCGGAGCCGGACTTGGATGGCAGGCAGTATGCGATCTTGCCTTTCCATTCAGGCTTTGTTAAATCCTCCCATGTTTCGGGAATGGCAAGGCCATCCTTCTGGATCAAATCCTTGTTGTAAAAAATGACCATAGGCAGGGGACTTTCACCGATCCACATGTCATCGGCATCCTTATAAGCATCACCAATGAACTCGTCGTTGGCACATACATAGGGAGCGAAATAATCCTTAAACGCCGCCAGGGAGTCAGCACCGCCGCCCCACAATACGTCTGCAATGGGGTTGGCAGACTCGGCTGCAATACGGTTGCACAGCTCACCAGTACCTGCCGCCACGACCTCCACCTTCACATTGGGGTACTTCTCCATGAATAAGTTCACGCCTGCATTAAGCGGGTCCGCATCATGAGGAGAATATACGACAACGGTTCCTTTGTAATCCCCCGGTGCCTTTGCAGCCGCCCCGGCTCCGGCCTTGGTCTCCTCTGCCTTTGTTTCAGCAGCTGCCGTTGTCTCCGCAGAAGTCTGGGGAGCTGCTGTGGTTTCTGCAGGCTTTCCGCTGCCGCTGCAGGCGGATAAGCTTAATGCTGCCAGTGCTGCCAGTGAAGCTGTTAATAATCTTTTTTTCATAAATAACCTCTCCTTTATAAAATTATTTGGGTACACGCTTATATGGAAATGTTTAGTTCTGATGGTCTAATTATAAGGTTTTAATGTGCATTTTTCCATTTAATATTCTTACATTTCTTTTGTCATCCTGAACTTTTGCACTATTTTTTATTGTTATTTCAATTTTACATGTACATATTTCCTAATCCCCAACATAAAAAGTCTACCACTGGATTAGTCGTTATAATGATCCATAAGACTTAGATCATCCTGTTCCCAAACAATTAGGCCGCCAAAAAATGGCGGCCTAAAAATGAAAACATTATTTCGGTAATACCCTGATAAACATCTTTATATTTCCTTAACTGCATATTCAAATTCCAGATCTTTGATTCCGTTTCCTATAAACAGAGTCAATACAGGATCGTCACAGAGTTCCTTGATAATTGGTATCAATTCATCCCTTGTTCCGAAGGATATGTTCTTTATTTTTCTTATACCGTTCGGGTGTATAAAGTTCACAGGTTTCGGATCAATGTTAAAATAGGTCATGAGGAAGGGAAGCTGCATCTCATCCGGAAACAGACACTTAAACCGTAATTTTCTTCCTTTCGTATCATTCCTCCGTGAGAGCATTTCAAAATATCCTTGTTTATATTTCTCCAGGATCTCTTTTTCTTCCCTTAAATCTGTTTTATAGTTCTCAATTGCGACTCCGCACGGGCCTCCTTTATGGTTATCCCAATAATCCAGACGGTTTACCAATTTGCTTTTTCCAAACATGCGTAAAATACTCTTCATGAATTTCGGCATTCCGGTTGAAGCAAGCAGTTCCAGATAAGGACCTTCGGAAAAATAAATAATCGCATTATATGGATTTTTCTCCGCCCCATATTCCACTTCAAATCCCTTTTCCTTAAATTCTTTTACTGCCCGGTACAAGTCATCTACTTTATATATAATATGGCTGGTTTTCACCTGGGTACACTCCTCCTATCCGTTATAGGGTTATTATTAATATGATTAATTATTCTGAAAAACGCAGATGGATGAATTTCATCATGTTTATCCGGTCCGAGATTTTCATCATAACGCGGATACCAAAGCCCCACTGCCTGTTAACCGGTATGCCCTTAAAGTATTTTTCACAGGCAATTGCCTGGATATCCGGGGACCAGTGTTCCAAATCATTTAAATGATTGACGTAAAAATACATCATGGCACCTTTATTCCCGGTCTTTTCAACCATACGGTTTGACTTCTTAACCGCCTGTCTTGATTCCGCATCAAAATAAATTTCGCCTCCGGGAAAACGTTGAGCCATCGCCTGAAAGATCGCTCTCAGCTGTTCTTCTTTGAAATAATAAAAAACTCCGGCCGACACAAATAATATGCCGTCCCGGCGATTAAAAATAACATGATCAAACCAGGAGGTATCAAACAGGGATTTGGCAATGCTTGTGTTACGTGGGGAATCGGGAAGGAATTTCTGACGGAAAGCGATGGCATCAGGCAGGTCAAGATTATACCAGTTGATACTTCCGTTATCCACCCTGGAAAAGGTGGTATCCAGCCCTGCCCCGATATTTACAATAGAAGCACGGGGATGTTTNNGATTCCACCGAATTCACCGAAGGTTTTTGCAATGGTGCTGAAATCATAATCACAGTTTTTGATGATTTCCATGGCTTCCTTATCATTTAATATTTCAAGGTTTTTCGCACTGGCCGTGGCGCGGCCCCACAGCGGTAAAAGCATGGTGTTTTGTACTGTTTGGGAATTTAATTCCGATTTCATTTAATATACCTCCTCCATGTTCCCTTTAGACACTCCAGCCCATGCTTTCCTGCTGGATCCGGTACAGCCTTTCATAAAGCCCCTTATTGTTCATCAGTTCCTCATGGGTTCCCTCCTCGGCCAGCTTACCTTCATTGAGTACGATAATCTTATCCGCCCCTGACACGGTCCTTAAACGGTGAGCTATGACGATTACGGTTTTGCCTTCAATCAGCCTGGAAATCGCCTGCTGGATAAGCGCCTCATTCTCAGGGTCAAGGGAGGCGGTTGCCTCATCTAAAAGCACGATAGGCGCATTTTTTAACAGTGCCCGGGCAATGGAGATTCGCTGCCGCTCCCCTCCGGAAAGTGTACTGCCGTTTTCTCCAAGCATTGTCTCATATCCCTGGGTCATAGCGCTTATAAAGCCGTCACAGCAGGCGGCCTTCGCCGCTTCCATGACCTGTTCTTTCGTGGCTTCCATGTTTCCGATGCGGATATTGTTGTATACCGTGTCGTTAAACAGCACCACATCCTGAAACACAAAGGACATATAGCTCATTAAATGTTCCGGGTCAAGGGTTCTTACATCGGTCCCGCCAATCTTTACGCTGCCCTGGTTTACATCCCAGAACCGGGCGATCAGCCTTGAGATGGTGCTCTTCCCGCAGNNGAAGGTCCTACCAGTGCCGTGATGGCATCGGAAGGAATGGATACCGTAAGATTTTTGATCACCATGTCCTCTTTTGGATTTTCCACATTGTAGCCGAAAGAAACATGATCAAAGTCAATATTCCAGTGTGTCAGTTTTTTTTCCGATCCTCCTTCCATGACCGGAACAGTCATGAGTGTGCGCATCCGTTTCGTAGCGATCCGGTGGTAAAACAGTTCCGGCAAAAGAGTGAACTCCACAAGAACCGGGCCGTAAATCCTGACAACGATGACAAAAAACATCAGCATTGGAATCAGCTGGATGCTGCCGCCCGTCAGTAAGTAAGTTCCGGTAAAAACAGTAAGGCCCACACCTGCCTGTAAGATCATCTGGGCGCCGGTGACAAATATCCCGGTTCCAAATTCCATTTTGATCGCCATTTTCATCATTAAGTGCAGGGCATCATCCAGCGCGGCAAACTTTGAGCCGTCTAATCCACAGGCCTTGATAACCTTGATTCCTTCCAGATACTCCTGCACATGATCGGACGCTTTCAGCTTTGCCTCCACCTGTTTCTCACTGAAACGTGCCTGGATCTTTTTGCTGCCCAGGATGACGAGGAGTGCAGCAGGCACGGTAATGAATACGGAAAGAGCCATCCTCCAGTCAAAAGCGGCCATCATAATGCAGATAATGGTAATGGAGATGGCATTGGCGCCTAGCTGAGGGAGGATGTGACTTAACACATGTTCCGTCGTCGAACAGTCGGCCATAATGTTTGTGGTCAGTTCGGAAAGATCCTTTGAATTGAAAAAGCTCATGGGCAGCTTCCTGATCCGCTCGGCAATGCTGATTCTTGAATTCTCCGCTTCCAGATAAGAAGTGACATAGGTCTTTTTATAATCGTTTTTGCTGGCAAGAAACACCAGAACTGCCGAAGCAATACCGCAGCCAAATAAAAACCACATCCTGGTCCAGGAAATCTCCTGTGCCATCAACGGCTTTAAAAGCTCGGCAAAAACCTGAATGGTCACCGCAAAAGGCAGCATGAGCGCCAGATTGGTGATCGTGCAGGCGGCAACGGCTTTTTTTAAATCTGAATAGCCTTTATCGGTAAGCATCAATACTTCCTTCCATTTATACATGTTTCCTTATCCCCTTTCTGTCCATCTTCCAGTCAAGAGCTTTCGTATACACGTTCCACATATCAAAATATTTCTCCTGTTTCTCCAGCAATTCTTCATGGCGGCCATGCTCAATGAGCCGGCCCTTGTCTATCACTATGATTTTATTGGCACTGCGGATGGTTGATAAACGGTGGGCGATCATGATTACCGTCTTCCCATGCATCAGCTTTTGAAATGCCTGCTGGATCAAATGTTCATTCTCAGGGTCGGAAAATGCAGTTGCCTCATCCAAAAGTACAATGGGCGCGTCTTTTACAATGGCTCTGGCTATTGCAATCCTCTGCTGCTCTCCACCTGAGAGATGGACGCCTTTTGTTCCTATGACCGTAAGGTATTTTTTCGGCAGCTTTTCAATGAATTCATGGCACTGCGCTGCCTTGGCTGCAGCGATCCCCTGCTCGTCGGTGGCGTTCTGGTTTCCCAGCCGGATATTGTCCATAATGCTTTGCTTAAAGAGGAACACATCCTGGAATACAAAGCTGACCTTTTCCATTAAGTATTCGCTTCTCATCTGACGCACATCAACGCCTCCGATGAGGATCCTGCCCTCCGTCACATCGAAAAACCGGGGAATAAGATGGGCAATGGTGCTTTTCCCGCCTCCTGATGGGCCGACAATGGCGGTAATCTGGTTTTCCTCCGCCCGGAAGGAAATGCCTGAAAGTGCCTGTGCCTCCTGACCGGTATAAGAAAAGGATACGTTTTCAAATGCAATCTCATGGCTGGAAATTTCCCTGGGATTTTGGGGCTGTTGCAGCTGCGGGGTCTGCAGGATCTCATCCATTCGTTCCACTCCTCCGATGATCTGCATTCCGCTGGTGGAAACGTACATGATTTTCATCAGAACTGCTGCAATGGAGGGAACAAAAATAAGATNNGCAAAGTCAGTATAATCAGTGGTATTTAACCCGATCAGGATGCCCACGGGAATCAGGAACAGGTAAATGTTATTGATAATCGTATGAAAAGACGACATGTAGTTTTCCCAGCTAAGGGTATAGGGAATTACCATGCGGGTGTATTCCTTAATGGCACTGTGCATCCGGCGGAAGGAATAGACCGTTTGCTTAAAGGCCTTGACAACGGTGATTCCCCGGATATATTCCACGGAAGCATTGTTCATATCCTCCAGGGCAGTCTGGTACTTTTCCATCATGACTTTCGCCCCGTCATTGCCATAGGCTTTCATCTGAATCACAAGGGAAATGACAATGCCTGCCGCAGCAGCAAGACCAAAACGCCAGTCAACAGCCAGGAGAATGATGAACATGACCACAGGAGCCACAAAGGAGGCCA
>DJBG01000117.1:10604-55431 GCA_002429965.1 Hungatella sp. UBA5982 | reverse complement strand
AAAAACATAATTCTCAATAAAATCTCACTCATCTTTCCATTCTCAAAACCAGAACGTACGTTTCCAAGATTTGCAGATCAAAACATATCACATGCCTGCTCAAGACTTACACACTTTGAATATCTCACATTCCACATTTTTTCATTATAATATTTGTATGACTGCTCCGCGGTCATATACTCATTATCAACAGTTGTATTGCAATAAGCCGGAACTATCATTTCAAATCCATGTTCAAAACCACACTTTATCGTTGCATCCAAACAATAATCGGTTTGTAAACCTGCAATCATAATGGTATTTTCGTTTTTAGAGCGTAAATATTCAGATAAACCCGTATCCCTAAACGCACTGTTAAAATGTTTATCAAATATTCTCTCGTCATTCATTGGCGAAAACTGCTCAAATATTTCAAATCCCTTTACACCCTTGGTCAGCTCAAAACCATCATCGTGACGTACATAAATAATCTCTACGCCATTGTTTCTTGCTAAGCGCAGTAATTGTTTTAGGTTATTGACAAATGTTTCATATTGAAAAAGTTCATCTGTGACAATCATATCCTGTGTATCCACTACCAACAGTACCATTTTAATGCCTCCTACTTATATATTGAACATAAGATAAACTTCCTGTAGGTTTGTAATCATTCGCCTGCAGAAGTGATTGCACATAATCTGCAATAATTTAGATAAGGCTGTTTACTCGATTGTTTTCCAAAGCAGTTGTCCGTGTTCGAAAATTACTGCAATCCGCCCCGTATCCTTTAGCCAGGAAAGATAGGAACGAACGGTACTTCCAACAAGCACATATTGCTCAAAGTTCATATCCAGGCCATAATCAATGAAAAGCTGCTGTAAAACCTTTTCAAAGATAATCGGATTCTTACAAATATCAAGTATCTTTTCTGCTATTTCATAAACCTTGTCAATGTTAATCTGAGCCAGTGGGGCGATGTTGTCTGTCACTTCTGCGTGGGCAGGTACAAAAACCTTTGCTTTTAGGGTCTTCACCATCTCCAGGGTTTCAAGGTAAGCAGATACATCATAGATAAACCCGATTTGATATTTTTCCAGCGTCTCTTTGCTTGATAAGCAGTCTGCCAAATAAACAACGTCATCCATATCTCTATAACCCACCATATCAAAGAAATGGCCGGGAAGATGAATGACACTCATGCCCTTTGGAAGAACATCATCAGTAAGATATTCTGCGCTGCTCTCCTGCGCCATTAAGAATTTGTGCCGCAAGTCCTTTGGAGGGAACCCGCCATACAAAAAAGACGGTTCAAGAAGCGTATGATTTGTAAAGTCACATTCAATACCTGGAGCATAAATTTTGCATCCGGTTTGATTCTGCAAATACTTATTACCGCCGATATGGTCGGCATTTGAATGAGTAATATATATTGCTGTCAGCCGCCAGCCATTGGCATCCAGTATCTGCCTGACTTTTCGCCCTGCATCCTTATCACTCCCACTGTCAATAAGGCATACATCCAGATCATTAAGCTTAACAATGCCAATCTTTGCCGGACTTTGAACGTAATAGCAATTTGTACTAACCTGATTTAACTCATACATTTGTGAAACCTCCAATCAGTAAAAATCCATATATTGTGGATATATAAATTTGCTTCGTATCAGCTTTTATATATTAAAAAATTATACCAGATTTCTCACCATACTTTCCACACATTTTTATAAACTAGTGGATGGCTGCCCATTTCCTATGCTGTTATCTCCTGCCTTTGTATTCTCAGGAGAAAGGCTTTATCCCCTGCCAGCCATGTCGCTATGGCCGGCACTTGCATCTCAGGCAATAAAAGCTATATGATTATAATAAGAAATAATCCTGGTCACAGAAAAGGAAGAGTCGGGTCCTCCCGGACTGGTTTTGCTTTCCGCTGTGTGATCCTGTCTCCTTCTTCCACCTTTCCGCAAAGCAGAGGGCTATGCACATCATATAAAGTACTCTTTCTCTTCACCGCCTCCACGCTGTCATTGGCATAGCAATACCTGCACCCGGACAGGCAGGTGTCATAGGTTCCCACTTCAACGCTTTCCAGGCATCCGCATTCCATTCTTTGGTTTTTATCCTTCCTCCGGCATACAGGACCGCCTATTAAATGTTCCGCCATAACGGGATCAATGCAGCTTCCCCGGGAAACTCCTACAGAGCTTAAGTTTGTTTTTTCCGCACACGCTTCTATCCTGAGTCCGTAGGTCCCAGCGATCCCAGCCAACCTTCCAGCCAGCTTCTTCATCCCTTCCTCATTCATTTCTTCTACCGGGATTCCCTTCATGTTACGCTCTGTTTTCCCATACTTGTCCAGAAAGCTGATCACTACTTTATCCGTCAAACCGCATACGCCTCTGGCGATTTCCTCAAAGGCCCGCAAATGGTATTCCTCCCGGTACCGGCCGTTAAGGAATATGGGATCATACCGCCAGACCATACGGTCCTTTCCTACTTGTTCTGCCGTATTCCGGAAAACATCGGTCAAACGTCTTTTATCCGGCAGGCCAGGTTCAATATCTTTCCCATATCCAGTCAGCGTGAATTGGATATAAAAAGGAATGTCCCCCAGCTCCCGGATCCGTTTCATCATTGGTTCCGGGTTTTTCGTCCAGAATACTATAAGCTCCACCTGCTCCGGGGAAAGGTCGATCCTGCTGATCTGATGACTGTTCATGGGATTTTTTACGTAAAGGTACCCCTCCATTAACCTGTCAAAAAACCAATCCGGATAAAATTGTGGAATATCGGTCCTCCTGCTGACACTGAGTATCATCTCATCTTACTCCTGTCTCTTCTTAGTAAAGCCATTATAAGCCAACAATGCGCCCTCTTCAACGGCTTTAAACCATATTTTTTAATTTTCAAAAAATGAGCCGCTCAGGACGGTGCATACGCCTTCCTAAATATTCACAAATTCATGAAAGAGCAGGAGAACTTTTTAATCAGTATAGATACGGGAAGAATAGACTGGTAGCGTTAATAAAATCATGGTAACCGTATGGAAAAAGTTGGCATAATGTTTCTGCTATCATATGGGAATTCTGATAAATGAAATGAAGCAGCTTTATATCAGCGCCCGCAATGATACCCATTTTTAATATGAGATAAAAAAGAAGAATTCTTGATTGGAGGATCCCCATGAAAAACGAGCCTGTATTTTTAACCGACAAAAACCATAACGTCATTCTGGAAGCCATCTCCGGAGCTCCCAATGCTGCACTTCCGGACAGCTTGAAGCCTTTTGAAATATTGGAACCTAATACCTCGGACGGAGCCGCAGAAAAGCATGTCCCGGTCATTGAAACAGAAGGAAACCATGTGACCGTAAAGGTAGGCAGCACGTTCCATCCCATGACCGAGGATCACAGTATTACCTGGGTCTGCTTACAGACAACGGCAGGAAGCATCATGAGGGTAAGCTTAAGCCCGGACTGTGAACCGGTGGCACAATTTACACTGGAGGACGGCGATTCTCCAAAGGCCGCTTTCGCCTACTGTAATCTTCATGGGTTCTGGAAAACAAAGGCGTAACGAAAAAACTCCCCAAAGTCCACGGTATCCTAGAGACAGTTTAAGAAAAACAAACCAGATACGAAATAATCCCTGAGCAAATGAACAAGCTCAGGGATTATTATATTTGACACACATTTTATTATGATCGTCATCCCAGCGGATCGGATTCACAGAGCATATTTCTGCTTGCAGTCTTCTTCATCAGCCGAACAGACAAAACACATACCAGAATGGTGAGCAAGTCCGCAGCGGGCTGTGCAAAATAGATTCCTGTCACGCCAAACAGTCTGGGAAGCACTAAAATTGTCCCTATGACACCGCAGAGAGCCGGGATTGGCCTTTTTTAATTTTCTTTTTCTTCATGGGAAACAGATTCCTCAAACAGTTTGAACTTGGCGACCTCCTGCCTCAAAGCCTGTGCCTGTGCTGCCAGTTCTTCACTGGAAGCCGAGCTTTCCTCCGCTGCTGCTGCATTGGACTGCACCACGGCAGATACCTGGGAGAGTCCTTCCAGGATCTGTTCCATAGCCTTGGCCTGTTCCAGAGAAGCTGACTCAATCTCTTCCATCACCTGTTCTACAAGAATAGATTTATCTGCGATCTCTTTTAGGATTCCTGCCGTCTCATCCGTCCGTTTCTTTCCCTCTGATACCGCCTTTACCGTATTCTCGATCAGTCGGGCAGTCTGTTTTGCCGCATCAGCGGACTTGGCTGACAGGTTCCGCACTTCTCCTGCAACTACCGTAAATCCTTGGCCCGCACTTCCTGCCCGGGCCGCCTCAACAGCGGCGTTTAAAGCCAGAATGTTGGTCTGAAATGCGATGTCCTCAATCATCTTCGTGATGCCGGATATCTTCTCAGAAGACAGGCTTACCTCTTCCATCGCTGAATGAAGGCTCTGCATGTGCCGGTTGCCTGCGCTGACTCTTGTTGCGGATTGCTTTACATAGTCGGAAGCCTTCCGTACATGATCCGAATTATCTTCTGTCATTTCCGAAATATTTACAATGGAAGCATTCAGTACCTCTACCGTTTCCGCCTGCATGGCTGCTCCGGAGGCAAGCGCCTGGGAGGCACCGGAAACCTGTCCTGCTCCAGAATTAACCTCCTCTGCAGAGGAACGGATGTTTAATATGGTATCATTTAAACGGGAAGCAATCATTTCCATGGAACTGCGTATTCCGTTAAATTCACCTGGATATTCACAATTACTTTGAACCGTAAGGTTCCCACAGGAAACCTCCTGTAAAAACCCGGAGATATCATAAATGATATCTCTGTATTTCCCCGCCATTTCATTTACCTTTTCCCCGATCCCCCCTATTTCATCACGGCGTTTCATATGCAATTCAATGCTTAAATCTCCGGCGGATAACTGATCAATGGAATTAACCACCTGTCCGATTGGCTTAGTGATCCGGTCCGTAATCCGAAGCATTATTAAAACCGCAAGTATCAGAGAAACAGCTCCCAAAATGACAGCGTTTAACATGGAGGTTAGAACACCGGACATAAATTCCGATTCCGAAGCGGTCACATTCACCGACCATCCATTAGTATTTTTCACAGGAGTATAAGAACCAAATCTATTTTCTCCGTTCCAATNNTTTCACCGTTTACCATAGCTGATTCCAGTTTAGCAATCTCACCATAGGCGGATTGATTAGTTTTTACAGCCTCAGCGTCATTTTGCCTGGATAATACCAGAGAAAAATCTTCATGGGCCACTTTCGTGCCATCCTTGTTTAAAATATAGGTACTTCCGGTATCTCCAAGTTTTGTATCCTCAATCATCTCCTGGAAAACAGAATAAGGGAATTCAATTATGATGACAAGGTCATCATAGGGGTATGCATATTCAAAGGATGCGGAATCCTTATGAATCATCGGGTCGGATAAAAAAGGAGTTCCGTTCTTTGCCTGGAGGTATGCATTGTCCTGTTCATAGGATTTTCCATTGACAACAGAAGTCCCGTCGGAGGAAATGATATCGATGTTATTAAGGCCGTACTGGGAACAAGAGATCCGCAGAAATATACTGATATTGCCCTCTCTCTGCACATTTCCCTTCATATAAAGGGCGATTGACTCGGATATGATGGAATACTCTTCCAGCTTCTGGGCTATTTTTTCAGAAACCAGTTCCGAAGTTTCCTTTAAGCTCTTGGCCAGCGACTTGCGGGTCGTATTATAAGTCAGATAAATGGAGCCTATGGACAATACAAATACAATACAGATGATACATCCAATTGTGAATGTTACCATTTCCTTTTTTATTCCCTTGTATTTCCTTTTCATATTATGTTATCCTCCGATATCCATTTTCCCCTCTGTCATTACAATTTACAGCGGTCTAATGCGTATATCGGCAAATATTCAGATAACTATTTGAATTTTACTAAAGTTTTACATTTATTTAAACAACTTTTTACAAACCAAGCAAAGAATACCCTATAAAATGAAGCCATGCCCTTTATAAAGCTGGTGACTCCCTTTCTGCGTCTGACGCAAAAAGGGGCATCTGAATTAATATCGAATGCTTATCATACAATGACCTTCTATTTTATCTAACCGGAAGGAAATATATTGTCCGTCTCTTACGAAAGGAACGGCTGCTTCTCCCGGGACCAAGGCAACGGCTGCCGGCTGCTTATTACCTGTATATATTTTAAATTCCACACCATACAGGGGGATAACATCTTCTACCGTACAGATATCCTCAGATCGTTTTTCTGTAATGTAATGAAGGATATGAAGAATATCCCGTTTCTCTTGTTCCTGATGATTTAAGGCTGTTATCATAGTAGAGGGTCCGTTATGGCTCACTAATTTATGTTCCAGGCATAACGCAACCGCATCCTTTAGCATTAGCTTGCACCATTTGGCGGCATTTTTCCGGTACAGCTTAAAGATGGGATGAGCAAAATAAATCACATTTCCATTTCGGATCACCTCCGGATATCCAACCTTTCCGGAAGAAGGTGCATGCTGGTGAGAGCAGAAGGTTTTTCCGGAACGGTCGAAATAAGGTTCTATTTTATCCATTAAAACCTCCCCGTCGTTTGCTACCACGTTATGACCTCTTAAGTACATGACGTACTCTTCATTATATAAATCTTTTCCAATGATCTGATTCGGCATCACAAATTCCCTGTAATACGGAGATTCCTCTTTCCATGTAATACCGTATATATTATCTTCGCTGTATTTATTAAGGCAGGAATCATAAGAACCGATTACCTTACCGCCATTGGCAATATAGTTCTTCATCACTTTTTCCAGCTCTTCATTGTAATAAATACAATCCGGTAAAATAATTAACTGATAGGAATCCATGGGCGTCTTGCTGTCAATAACATCAAACTGAAAAGAAAGCTCCTGAAGCATTCGAACTGCTCCGATTAAAGAAGGAGAAATTCCCAGGTTATATTCTCCCTTAGGATAGAATTCTTCCGGTGTAAGGACTGCGATCTCCGCAACCGGCTTCGCCTCCCTGCAGTAAGGTTCTTTTTCCCTGACACTCTTATATACCTTTCCAATCAGGTCATAAGCTCCTTCCGATAGCCGGCCTCTTGGATGAAGCTGGTCTCCGATGGAACAGCCTGCCCCCATAGCCAGCATGTGAAAACATTCCAGCTCCAGGGCCGCCTGATTCTTCAGGGAATGGAAATCCCCCCAGTAGGTATGGAATTTTCCGGTCATTCCTATCATGTCCATTCCCAGGGTTCGTGCATATCGGCTGGTAGCGGGAAAATGGTCATAGCCCCAGCCTCCGCTTGGTAAGGATTCCAATTCCAGATGGCTGTACTCTTTAAAATTATCCTTAGATGCCGGACCTACATGGGAGCTGTTATAGAAAACAGAGGCATCAGGAACTCTCTCTTTAATAACCGCTGTAATTTCCGTTTTAAATTCCTCTAACATTTGCAGAGAATATTTTAATCTTACTGCCTTTTTTCTGCTGTCCAGATGAAGTTCCTCCATTTTCTTTTTACAATGGTCACAACAGCAATCTACCTGAAATAAAATATCCATAAAGAATCCGTCAATGCTCTCCACTCCCACCACATCCATAATATCATGGAGATGCTCTATAAAGAATTTACGATAACCGCTGTTTAAACAAATTGTATGATAAAAATGAGGTTCTTCCACATTCTGGGTATTGATATAATTCCCCTGCTCGTCTACGGAGAGCCATTCCGGATGTTCCCACATTATACGTCCGTCCCATTGTACCGTGGTATAAATCGGCACTTTGATTCCCCTGTCATGACAGGCCTTTATCTGGTCTAATAACAGATTATGATTGTTAAGGCCGGGATGGATGAGGTCTGCGTGTTTTCTGGATGGATAATACAGCCAGCCATGATGACATCTTGCAAAGCAGGTAATGGAATCCACATTGGCTTTTTCAAGTCTCTTGGCAAACTCCTCCCCATTAAAATCTGTACCAACCTCTGGTATGTATTCACTGGTGTGAAAATCCAAATGAACCTGTCTGAATCTTAAATCGCTCATTGCTTATCCTCCTGATCTGAACATTGTTTATTCTTTTACAGCCCCTGCTGCCAGTCCGCCCTCTACTTTTTCCTGGAATAACAGGTAAAGAATCAGTGGCAATGCAACCGTAATTACAATAGCTGCCATTAATGGACCGTAATCACTTCCTCTTTCACCGTTAAAATTCAGCAGCCCCAGGGAAATAGGCTTCAATTTTTTANNAAATATTATTCCAGGACGATAAAAAATTAAAGATTGAAATAGTAGATAATGCAGGAATACAAAGTGGGAGTATCACCAGCCTGTATACCTGGAAATACGTTGCACCATCGATTACTGCCGCTTCCTCCAGAGAACGATTGACGCCTTTCATAAAATTAGTCATTACAAGAATACTAAAAGGAAGACTAAAGGATACGTAGATTAGAATCAGGGCCAGTATATTATTTTTTAAGTTCAAGGCACCTATGATATAAGCAACAGGCACCAATACCGTATGCATGGGAACCATCATTCCTACGGTAAAGAATAAAAGCAGAAACTTATTCCCTTTAAAATCGAACCTGGATAAAACATATGCCGCCATGGAAGCCATAATTGCCAATATAATAACAGTAGCGCCGGCCTGCAGGATACTGTTGATAAAATACCGGCTCATATTGGCTTCTTTCCAGGCTACGATATAATTGACAAACTGCGGTACCTTGGGCAGCGCAAATGGGTCTGAAAAGATTTCAAGCTTTGTTTTCACAGAGGATAATAAGGTAAAAACCATTGGCATGGCAAATACCACTGTCATTACCAGCAGATATAAGTACATGATGACTTTACCAAGCTTGCTCTTTGATTCTGTTATTTTCATAGCTTTCCTCCCTTAATCGTGTTTACGGGACATTATAAAATTACTTCCTAATGTTCCTGCCAGGCAGGCAATCAGAATAATAATGCCTATAGCGCTCCCAAGTCCATAATGGCTGTATTTAAATGCCTCATTGTACATTAAAGTTGTAGGAAGATTTGTCAGAACGTTTGGCCCTCCGCCGGTCATTGCAAATACCAGGTCAAAAACTTTAACAGAGCCGATAATATCCATTAAAATGCACATGGAGATTGTAGATTTTAACATAGGAACCGTGATCTCAAAGAACTTATGAACGGCAGTAGCTCCGTCAATAGAGGCTGCCTCATATAGCTCATCTGAAATTGTCGTAAGTCCTGCGAGGAGAATGACCATATAGTAGCCGATACCAGCCCATATATTAACAAATACAATGGTATTCATTGCAGTTGCAGGATCCACCAGCCAGGGAACTACCCGGTCGGCCAGACCGATGTTCTTTAACAAAGCATTGAGAGAACCGGTGGGCATGAACACAAAGTACCACATCAAACCAACGGAAGTTAACGGAAAAACCGTAGGCACAAAAAATAGAGCTTTAAATGCCCGGTACCCTTTACATTTGGTATTAATTGCAACTGCCGTTAATAAAGCAATGGGCGTATGGAATAATACGCTGAAGAATACCATTTTCACCATATTTTTAATGGAAAGTAAAAAGTCCGCGTTATGAAATGCATCGATATAATTTTTAAGTCCAACAAATTTAAGAGCCGCACCCGAGATACCATTCCACTCAACCAGTGAAAAGTAAAACGCCAGAATTAAAGGTACAATTTGAAATAAAAGATATACGATCAATGCCGGCAGCAAAAACAGTGCTATGTACACTTTTACTTTTCTGTTTTTTAATGTTATCAATGAAATTCCTCCTTATAATGAAAAGGAATTTCATAATTCAATATCAAATATAGTTAGAAATATCTACATATATTTAGAAATGAATTCTGAAATTCCAGATTATTTATTTTGCATTATCAATCTCAGCCTGGATTACTGATGCTGCATCCTGGGCAGAGGCCCCTGTAAATAAGCTTACAATTGAATTTCTTGTTCTATCCTGCATGGAAGTCAAAGGATCAAAGTCGAATACGTCAACACCGATGCCCTCAGAAGTTCCTCCAATCTCTACATTCTGGATAAATAAGTCGGTACATTTTGACTTATCCAAATCCAGATCGGTTCTTGGAATCAAGAAAGCCGCTTCTTCTGCAAATCTCTTAGCTGCTTCTTTACCGGTTAGCATTTTTAATAATTCAATCGTCAAGTCTAATTCTTTTCCTTCTAATTTACCGCTTACCATGTAAGGACTCAGGATCTGCATATCCTGATTTTTGAATTCAGGTTTTTCTTCAAAATAGGGAAACTTTGCAACCTTAATATTATCTGACACAGGAGTGGCTGATTTATCTGTAAATGTACTGATGTTCCAAGGTCCGGTAATCACCATTGCAGCTTCCCCCTGCTGAAATTGAGTTAAAGCAATATTATCTGTGATACCTGCAGCACTTGGATCAAAGGCACCTGCATCAATTAAATCTTTTTCAAACTGTAATGTCTTTACGACGCCCTCATCCGTCCACTTCATCTCTCTGTTTCCCAATAATTTTGCTGCTTCTGTTCCCATCCATTTGTAGAAGATCTGGTCATGTAAATGACCCGCCATATAAGTTGACTGGGCTCCCATAGCAATTGGGATAATTCCGTTTTCTTTGAACTTTGCAATTGCATCTAACAGCTGTTCCCAGGTCTCGGGGAATTTTTCAATTCCTGCTTCCTTAAAAAGCATTTCATTATAATAAACACCAATCAGGCCGGATTCCATTGGAATTGCATAGGTGCCTTCATGTCCCGGTACCTGATAATAGGAAAGGGAACCCTCCGTAAAACCACTACTCCATTCTTTATCTGCATCAAGATATGGCTGAAGATTTAATAATAAGCCATTATCGATATAGTCGGAAAGATTTGCAACACCTTGGATTCGGAAGATGTTAGCCATGGTTCCGGAAGCAATATCAGTCGTCAGGATATTATTAAATGCCGATTCATCACCCTGGGAGTCGTCAATAATGGTCACTTCTGGATGTTTACTTTTAAATTCATTCAAGATATCGTTATAAATGCCTACTTGAGTTGAGGTTCCAGCCATTCTTGTTAAAAGTCTGATTGTAACCTTTTCATCATCTGACTCCTTGCTTTTGCTGTCTGTTTTAGACCCGCAGGCAGTCAGCATAGAAAAACTCAGTATGCCTGCCAATGAAAGAGCCATCACTTTTTTTATTTTCATAATTTTGTTTCCTCCTTATTATTTCAGATATTCTTCCTCTTCACAATCCTATTATAGGAAAATAGCACCATACAATGAATGGTCATTTTATAGTTTTTATGTATATTTTACATGTCACTTTTCAAAATCAGCCTTTTATTGGTTTATTTACACAAATTCAATATGGACACAGCCAATAAAACGTACTAATATTACTGTTATATTTAAGTCTTCCATGAAGCCAAGACAACGCATTGCATACAGAAGGGAATCCATATGAAGGCTCAAAAAATAACTTCTATTAATTCGAGATTTTTCCGGTCTATGTTTCAGACGCTGCTGTTATTCATTATAATATTATTGATCAGTACTTCTGTCGTATTTTATAAACATACTCTGGCATTAGAGACTAATTCTGCTGTCAGGCAGCTGGATTATATTTCCAATCAGTTAGATTATTATCTCGCATCTGTTAATAACTATTCCAAAACCATTATAACGGATAAGAGCGTACAGGCCATTGTATCTAAATTTAATAACAATAACAAGGAGTTTAATGCCATCGACCAGATGAATCTGAAAACCGAGATCAATCATATCATCCAGTCTACTCCCTTTATTCATTCTGTCAGTATCTACTCACCGGAACATGCGCTGATTGCTACCACGGAAATATATCCCTATCCATTAAATTTTCGGGATACTTCTGCTTCTGACCGGAAAATCTGGATACCAGAGATAAAATACTCCAATAAGGAGCGTGACACAGAGATACATGTCCTGTCTCTCATGCTGCCGTTTTACAGCAGCTCCACAGGTACCATGCTTGGGTATGTGGAAATCGCCATTCCCGAAAGTACTATTTCAGATATCTATAAAGATAATGTAAGTAACTTCAGCAGGCTTTTTATTGTAGACTCAGATGGCAATGTACAAAGCTCAGATGGTTCCATTCCATTAATGAGGCGCTATGAAAATATTAAGAAGCTTAACCACATCAACAGGAGCAATTACAAGCTGACTATGAGCACGATTATTTTTTCTGAACATTTTCCTGCGCTGAACTGGTATCTCGTCAACGAAATCAATCTGCTCTATTTTTTACAACCAACCTTTACCACCTTGGGAATATCCATTATTATGGCCCTGCTCTGCATTATTGCCTGTCTTAATGTCTCCCGTAAAGTATCCCGTACAATTACCTCTCCGATCTACCAGCTGATCTCTCATACCCAGAGGGTAAAGGAGGGGGAATGGATTCCATTCAATGAGTCTTATAACGATAGTGATATCGGTCTTCTATTCGAGGAATTCAACAGCATGATTATTGCGCAGAAAAAGTTAAAGAATGATTTACTGAATTCAGAAAAAATGAAGAATAAAGTAGCCCTGGACCTGCTTCAGCAGCAGGTAAACCCACATTTTTTATATAATACTCTGGACAATATCTGTTCTCTTGCAGAATTAGATGAAAAGGAGACTCTCATTGACCTGGTCATGAATCTTTCTGCGTTTTACCGTCAGGGGCTAAGCAACGGTCATACCCACATTACGGTTAAGGAGGAACTGGCGATTACAGAAGCATATCTAAGAATCATGAGAGTAAGATACTTTAACAGGTTTGACTTTCATATCAACTGTGATTCCAGAATATCAGGCTATCCCTGCCTCAAGCTCTTATTGCAGCCCATCGTGGAAAACAGTATCTATCACGGAATCAAAGAGCTGAATGGAAAAGGTCAATTAGATATTCTTGTAACTGAAACTCCTGATTCCATTTTATTCACCATCCGGGATAACGGAATCGGAATCAGGGAAGAGAATTATGAAAGCATATGGACTATAGGTAATACTCATTTTGGCATCAAAAATATTCACCAGAGAATCCAACTCTATTACGGCAGCGAATATGGGCTTACCATTGCCAATCACCCTCAGGGCGGCTGTATCTCTACCATAACCATTGGAAAAAAGGAGGTATCCACTGATGCCACTTAATATTATAATTGCTGATGACGAGTACTTTATCAGACAGCGAATTATCAAAATCATTCCACAGGAAGAACTAGCCATTCATTATATAGGGGAAGCCGAAAACGGATTAGAAGTTCTTGAGTTATTAAAAAAGCATCCGGTTGACCTTATCCTGCTGGATATAAAAATGCCCCGTATGAATGGAATTGAGGTGGCGGAATCTGTATACAGGAATTACCCTTCCACCAAAATTATTCTATTATCTGGCTATAATGACTTTGAATATGCACGCTCTGCGATGCGGTTCGGTGTTATGGATTATCTGTTAAAGCCTGTAGACGCTTCTACCTTAACCGCTGTTTTAAAGGATACCAAAGAAAAAATAGAATTGTTAAAAAAACAACAGAAACAAATTCAAAAGTATTATCACTTTGAAAAATGCACGTTTCTATCCAATGTATTAAATGGTTGTCAAAGCATTGAACAATTAACTGCCAGATATCCTGAGGTATCAGCTTATGATTACACCCTTTATTTAGGTGCTTTTATCTATGAAGAAAATGAAGACTTTATTTCAGAACTGGTAGCTAAGATTCGCCGTCATGGACTGGACTGTGAATATTTTAAGGAATTGGATTATGCCTACACCATACAATTTTTCCTTCATAAGAAAGAGGAAAGGCAGCAGTTAAAAGAAGCTTTGGAAAACGATATGCCAGAAAGCCGTTCCTACACATTTTTAGTGCTTGGAGACTGTATCCCATTGACAGAATCCTGGCTGCCTGATTATAAAAAAAATCTTCACGCCCTCAACCACCGGTATTTTAATCCTGAATCAAAGCTTATCCTGACAGAAGAACTTACCTGGGAAAATAGATCCGCTGATTTATCTAAAGTAAGACAAACGATTCTATATTATTTAAACAGCAAGGATCCAAAGGGGCTGGAAGCTTATATCCAAAGCCTGTTTCAGCCAGTAGAAGAAACACACGATGTGAAGTACCTATACTTAATCGTTACGGAATTTTTTACTACTTATCATATCCATTATAGCGGCCAGGTAGAATTCAGCCACAATCCGGCTGAATCTGCCTCCCAGATCATTGATGAAGAATATCGGCTGAACCAGGTTAAAAGTACCATTCTTGCATTTGGGCGGTTATGCATGACTGAAAATGTAACCATCCCTTCCGACCTCTCCTTAAGCAATAAAATCATTGCATATATTGATGAACATTATTCCGATCCAGAATTAACCGTAACACGGCTTGCGAACTTATTTCAATTAAACCCTTCCTATTTGGGCAGTGTCTTTAAAAAAGTAAATAATGAATCCCTGCTTCAGTATATCACCATGATACGTATGGAAGCCTCTAAGATATTATTGGAATCCAATCAATATAAGATATCGGACATTGCGGAACTGGTAGGATATACAGATGCTTTTTATTATAGCAAACGTTTTAAAAAAATGTTTGGATATTCTCCGAAGGATCATTTGCTGCGTAAAAAATAAAATAATGATCAAAACAAAATCTTGGACTAAGTGAAACCTTAAACTTTTGGTTTTTTGCTTAGTCCAATTATCTTTATGTACCCGGGGCAGCACCCTCACGAACGTGCATACACCGAAAAATATTCAGTGCAAGTTCAACAAATGTTCAGCACAAATTCAGCAAATAATCAGCTGCCAAACATTGGTAATTCAAATAAGTGATTTATGATATAGACAGAAAAAAGAAAGGAGAGAAAAATCCATACCTGTTGTCACGTCAAACGTATAAAAATGAAAGGATGTTAATGATGAAAAAAATCGCTGTTGTCGCTTCTACAGTAATGGCCGTAGGCTTATTAGCAGCATCGGGAGTCACCGCATTCGCTGCAAACACAAATACAACGAGTACATTGAAAACAAACGTTTCTGCTGTTACAACCAGCTTAGAGAAAACCAAATTATCATTTGAAGAAATCGAATCACAGATGAAAGAAAAATTAGCACAATTCCTTGCAGACGGCAAAATCACACAGGAGCAGTATGATCAGGCTATGAGTGATATTGCCGAGGGTAAAATGCCCGAAATGTTCGACAGAGGCCGAGGCGGATACGGTGAAAATGACAGTACCGAATTGACCGAAGAGCAGAAAGCGGAAATGCAATCAAAGATGAAGGAAAGATTCGCACAACTCCTTGCTGACGGCAAAATCACGCAGGAGCAGTATGACCAGGCTATGAGTGATCTTGCCGAGGGCAAAACTCCTGAAATGCCCGGAAGAGACAGAGACGAGTCCGGCGAAAAGAACAGGCCTGAAATAACCGAGGAACAAAAAGCGGAAATGCAATCAAAGATGAAGGAAAAATTAGCACAGCTGCTTGCTGATGGCAACATCACACAAGAGCAGTATGACCAGGCTTTGAATGATATTGCCGAGGGCAAGAATCCCGAGATTTCCGGTATTGGCCGAGGTGGATTTCATGGCAATAAAACAGAAGACACTACGGAGATTTAGTAAGATGTAAAATCAAACAGGGCGCAATATATTGTGCTCTGTTTTTTCATGTTCATCAGATGATTTAATATAGTTTGTCATCGCTATGGTTGGGGACAAAAAGTTCAGATAAAGTTCAGACAGGCGACAAGTGAAATTCAGTCAAACACTATAACATATTACTCATCAGTAGTTAGGAGGTGAGAACATGGATGAAAAAGGAAGGCACGAACATAAATTGAATATCAATTATTCTGACTATATGCAGTTATCGTCTAGGCTAAGACACATTGCAAAATTTGACGAGAATGCATTGGATGATGGTTCCTATATAATCAGGAGCCTGTATTTCGACAATTACGCGGACAAAGCAGTGGTCGAAAAGCTGTCCGGGGCCAGCAGACGAGAAAAATTCAGAATCCGGTTTTATAACGATGACCCTTCATTTATCAGGCTTGAAAAAAAGAGTAAAGCAAACAGGTTATGTTACAAAAAAAACGCACCAATAACCGTAGAGCAATGCGAAGGTATACTGGCCGGAAATTGGGGATTATTGAAAGAAAGCGGTCAGGAATTGCTGATGGAACTATATACAAAAATGCACTATCAGAACTTGCGGCCTCGAACGATTGTGGACTATAAAAGAGAAACTTATGTCTATCATGCCGGTAATGTCCGTATAACATTTGACAGTAACATCCGAACTTCAAACAATGTAAGCGGCTTATTTAACCCGGAGCTTGTTACAATTCCGGCAGCAAGCGCCATAGTGCTTGAAATAAAATATGATGGTTTTATCCCTGAAATCATTCGTCAGCTGGTTCGGGTAGATAGCAGGAACGAGACTGAATTTTCCAAATATGTAGTATCAAGACTTATATAAATAAAAAGGAGTGTTAATTATGTTAGATCAACTGTTGAATTTCACCTTCCTCAATAAGGCTGCTTCATTTTCCATAACGGATATTATAGCTGCTTTAGGTATTTCATTTGTGATTGGTTTGTTTATTTTCATGGTATATAAAAAGACCTACATAGGTGTCATGTACTCCTCATCTTTCGGTATTACCCTGATTGCAATGGACTTAATCACAACGCTTGTTATATTGGCAGTATCTTCAAACCTAATTACGTCGCTGGGTATGGTGGGCGCACTATCCATTGTCCGTTTCCGTACGGTTGTAAAGGAACCGCTTGACCTCGTATATCTGTTCTGGTCCATTACCACAGGTATCATTGTCGGCGCAGGTTTAATTCCCCTTGCCGTAATAGGTTCCATTGCTATAGGTCTCGTCCTGTTTGTGTTTGTCAACAGGAAATCTGCAGATACTCCTTATGTAGTGGTAATAAACTGCGATGATGAGAATGCCGAAACCCAATCAACATCAATGCTTAAAAACCATACGAAAAAGCATCTTGTCAAATCCAAGAACGTGTCAAGAAACGGCATTGAGCTGACTGTTGAGGTTCGCCTCAAAGATTCCTCAGTGAAATTCGTTAATGATCTGCTTACTATAAACGGTGTTTCAAATGCAGTCCTTGTTAGCTATAATGGCGATTATTATATGTAATGAGAAAAATACAGATGGGAGGTGAAGGCAATGATAACCAGCAAACATATAGCAAAAATCACGGCACTGCTTGTTTGCTTGTCGCTGTTCGCCTGTGTCATGATCGTTTATGCCGCCGGAGTGAATCAAAATAAAAAGGTGATGGACTACGAATCAAAGCTGTTTGGGGATGAGATCCTTACGATAGATATACGTGTCGATGAAAATGAGTGGCAGGAAATGCTTGACAACGCCATAGAAAAAGAATACATTTCAGCGGATTTAGTCATAAACGGCGAATTATTTAATACAGTCGGTATACGCACAAAAGGCAATTCAAGCTTGTCACAGGTAGTCAGTATGGACGACAGTGACCGTTATAGCATTAATTTTAAATTTAATTATTATGTGAAAGGGCAGACATGTTATGGGCTGGACAACTTTTGCATTAACAACCTATTGGGTGATACCACCTATATGAAAGATTATCTGTCATACGACATTATGAAATATATAGGTGTGGAAACACCGCTTATGAATTATGCCAGCGTAACAGTTAATGGAGAAGATTTCGGCTTCTGCCTGGCATTGGAACGGTACGAAAAATCTTTTCTTGACAGGGTTTATGATACATCCGGCGGACAGCTCTACAGCGTCAAAACCACAATGGGTCAAGGCGAAAACTTCGCAGAAAATGATGCCGGACAAAATGGAGCTGCACCAAATAATCAAGAAAACCCAGAAAGCAGCACTAATGGACAGCAGGACGCCGGCGGGCAAAGCCGGCAAGGTAATCAGGGGCAGCCGGATAGCGATGATGCTGGTGCCCAACTGGAAGAACCGGATAACCAAAACGGCGGTATGGGTGGTTTTCCAATGGACGGTATGGGCGGACGCGGCGGCGGAGATCTTGTTTATGTTGATGATAATATAAGCAGTTATAGTTCAATATTTAACAATGCCCAATTTCTTAAGAACTCCGATAAAGACAAACAGCGTGTTATTACCGCAATAAAAAACTTAAATGAAGGAACAAATCTGGAGCAGTATTTTGATGTGGACGAAATTCTTCGCTATCTGGCAGCACATACGGTGGTTGTAAATCTTGACAGCTATACATCTGGTATGGCGCAAAATTATTACATTTATGAACGCGATGGAAAAATTACTGTTTTGCCTTGGGATTACGGTCTTGCCTTTGGCGGATTCCAGAGTGATAGCGCCAGTGACGTTGTAAACTTCCCCATCGACACACCAGTCAGCGGTGTAAGCATGGAAGACCGCCCCCTCATTAATAAATTGCTTGAAGTTCCGGAATATAAGGATAAATACCATGAATACCTGCGACAGATCGTGGATGGTTATTTTGTAAGCGGTGTTTTTGCGGAAACTGTAATGGATTTAGACGCAAAAATCAATAACTATGTTAAAAACGATGTTTCCGCCTTTGCCACATACGAAGAATATGAAGCATCTCTTCCGGTCTTTATTGAACTGGGAACCCTTCGTGCTCAGAGTATTGACGGGCAGCTTAACGGAACCATTCCTTCAACGACAGATGGACAAAATTCAGAGAAGGATGCGTTAATTGATGCTTCCGGTATTAATCTGTCCGCATTGGGCAGTATGATGGGCGGAGGCAACCGGGGTGAAGGAGACCGGGGTGAAGGCGGCTTCGGTGGTATGGGAGGTATGGATCGGGAGCTTATCCAGAAAGCCATGCCTATCTTGCAGGAAAATGGCGGGGTGATAAGTGATGAGGTTAAAAAACAGCTTTTGGAATTGGGCTTGACAGAAGAACAAATTACGCAGGCGGCGGAAATGACAAACAGGATGCCCGGCGGGAACGCAGCTAACCAGCAAAGTAAGGCTGCCTCCGCAAACACATTAGATCCAACATATGCGGTGAGTGTATTTGTATCACTTATACTTCTAACCGGAGCAATCATATTCATAATGAGAGCCAAAAAAACCTACTGATAAAATACAAACGGCTGAAGGCAATCCTTCAGCCCCTTGTACTGGCTACTCATTTGCTTTCATGCTATAATTATGGATAACAAGGTGGTGAAACTATGGCAAAAATATTGGTTTGTGACGATGAAAGCGGACTTAGAACCGTACTTAAAAGATATGCGGTCTTTGAAGGACATGAGGTTGTTGAAGCAGCTGACGGAATGGAAGCTGTTGAGGCCTGCCGCAAGGAATCCTTTGACATCATTATAATGGATATTATGATGCCGGAACTGGATGGCTTTTCAGCGGTAAAAGAAATCAGAAAAACATTAGATACTCCCGTTATTATGCTATCAGCACGGGGGGAGGAATATGACAAGGTTTTAGGGTTTGAGGTTGGCATTGACGATTATGTAGTTAAGCCTTTTTCTTCTAAGGAGATCATGATGCGTGTAAATGCTATCCTGCGCAGAACACAGAAAAACGCGGCTGCAAGTGATAATGACAATGGACATGTCATATTCCGAAAAGAGGGATTTGAAGCAGATTTAACCGCCTATAAGGTTTCAATTGACGGCATTCTTGCAAATCTTGCCCCAAAAGAATATGATCTGCTATTCTTCTTGATTCGAAATAAAAACATCGCTGTTCCACGCGAAAAAATTCTCACAGAAGTATGGGGATTTGATTATTACGGCGATGACCGGACGCTGGATACACACATGAAGTTACTGAGAAAATCCTTAGGCCCTTATGCAAAGTTTATTACTACTTTACGGGGATTAGGTTATCGGTTCGAGGGCTAGCATATGAAAAAATCACAGCGGTTAATGTGGAAAATCTTTATCTTTTTACTTGGTTTCTGCGCGTTGCTTCTTGTTGTTTTATGGCTGTTTGAAACAGTATTTCTAAGTAAAATGTATGAAAATATTCGAAGAAAAGAAATAAACAACGCGATTGCTTTGATAGAAAAAAATATTGACAATCCCAATCTCAATCAAATTATAATGCAGCTTGCCGACGATTCGGAAATACTTGTGACTCCGTCACATGATTTCATACCGCCAAACAGGCCAAATCCCGATAACAGGCCAAACCCTGATAACAGACCTCAAATGCGGCAGGCAATAACCGAAATAAGAAATTTTGTCACGTCTGATGGCAGAACCGTCTCGCTTACTTTTTATGCAATTATATCTCCTGTCAACGCAACGATTTCTACGATAAAAGTTCAGTTGTATTATGTTACTGGCATTATGTTTGTTTTATCCATTGTTCTGGCATTTATCATTGCAAAAACCGTTTCAAAACCGATTGAAAAACTGAATAAGAGCGCAAAAATTCTGGCAACTGGAAACTATGATATTCATTTTTCAGGTAAGGGCTACAGAGAAATCCATGAATTATCGGATACATTGAATCATTCTGCTTCGGAACTTTCAAAGGTGGAACGGTTAAGGCGCGAACTTATGGCTAATATCTCCCATGATTTGAGAACTCCTCTTGCTCTAATATATAGCCATGCTGAAATGATGCATGATTTCCCTGATGAAATCACTTCGGAAGAAACACAGACGATCATGGATGAAACCCAGCGGCTTTCCTCTTTAGTAAATGATATTCTTGATGTCTCCCGATTGGAAACCGGCACAATGGAGCTAAACACGGCAGTCTATAATATTACTGAAAGCATTGATAAAACCGTTAGCAGAATTGCCGACTTGGTTAAAAAAGAAAATTACAGCCTTGTTTTCGAACATGACGAGGAGGTCTTCGTAAATGCGGATGAAGTTAAAATAACACAGGCAATCTATAATTTGCTGACGAACGCAATTCATTACAGCACAAACGATTTGACTATTATCATTCGGCAAAAAATCATAAACGAACTGGTCAGAATTGAAGTGGAAGATCATGGTGAGGGCATTGGCAAGGATAATCTGTCTTACATTTGGGACAGATATTATAAAATTGATAAAAGGCATAAACGTGCGATCACAGGAACCGGTCTTGGACTGTCTATTGTAAAAAAAATTGTTGAGCTGCACCAAGGCAGCTACGGAGTGGATTCGCAAGTAGGTAAANNTACCAGGAATTAATAAGGTCCAGCCAAAAGAAGAACAATCAAGTTAACACAGTTAAAACGCCTGACGAACTCAAGGTTTCGTCAGGCGTTATATCGTTGTGAATCCACACCCCCTATAGGTACAGCGGTTACGCTTCCAGCTTTTTCTTTAACAATAAATTTTTTCCTGATATCCCTGGCTCTGTCATTTGCACCGGATCTAATATATGGTCCAGTTCTTCTTCGCCTATAAGTTTCTCCTGGAGAATCAGAGTTCTTACGGGTTTGCCGCTTAACATGGCTTTCTTAGCAATATCTGCCGCCTTTTGGTACCCAACATGCGGGCAAATCGCTGTGATGATTCCGACACTGTTATCTACCAGGAAACGGCATCTTGCTTCGTTAGCCGTAATGCCAGATACGCAGTTATCTACAAATGTCTGTACGGCATAGGCAAGAGTGTCAATGGACTGGAACATGCAATAAAAAATGATAGGTTCAAATGCATTTAATTCCAATTGTCCGGCTTCTACGGCCATGGTGATGGTTACATCATTCCCAATGATGTTAAAGGCAACCTGATTCACAACTTCAGGAATCACCGGATTTACTTTTCCAGGCATGATGGATGAGCCATTTTGCTTAGCAGGAAGGTTGATTTCATGAAAGCCTGTTCTTGGTCCGGATGACATCAGGCGAAGATCATTGGCAATTTTAGACAATGTCACGGCGCAGGCCTTGACAGCACCTGATACGGCAACAAAAGAATCAAGATTTTGTGTCGCATCTATCAAATCTGCAGCCTGCACTAATTCCATATTTGACACCTTCGCTAAATTAGGCACAATACGTTTCAAATAATTTACATCAGCATTGATACCTGTCCCTATGGCTGTTCCACCCATATTCAAAGTACACATTTCTTCCATGGCTTTGTCAATGCGGCGAAGGTCACGCATAATTGCTGTTGAATAAGCCTTAAATTCCTGACCCAATCGAATGGGGACTGCATCCTGCATCTGGGTGCGTCCCATCTTCAGGACATGGTCAAATTCGTCAGCTTTTTCACAAAATGCCTGATGCAGCCGGAGAAGTTCTATTTTCAGTTTTTTAAGAAGCCTTAAAGAAGTCATTTTCCCCGCGCTTGGAACGACATCATTTGTGGACTGTCCACAGTTTACATGATCATTCGGATTTACAATGGAATAATCGCCCTTTTGTCCGCCAAGAAGCTCAATCGCACGGTTTGCTATCACTTCGTTGGCGTTCATATTCAGAGAAGTTCCTGCTCCGCCCTGAATCGGATCAACGATGAAGTCTTTGCGGAATTGTCCAGCAAGAATTTCATCACATGCCTGAATAATCGCTTCTGCAGTTTTTCTGTCCAGAAGACCGATCTCAAGGTTCGTTATGGCTGCTGCTTTCTTTATGTAAGCAAGGCTGTTAATGATTTCAGGGTGAATGTTGAGACCGGTGATATGAAAGTTTTCTGCCGCGCGCATCGATTGTACGCCGTAATACACATTACCCGGCACATCTTTCATTCCTATGGAATCCTTTTCGACTCTGTAATCTATGTTATTTATGCTATCCAATGATTAATCCTCCGTAATCGGTAAAATACCGTTTTGTATTGTATTTATTATAAAATTTATTTATAATATAATCAAATACGTATATTTCTATAATTGGTATAACTCTAAAGTTATAACTTGAAGCAGAGGAGGTTTACAGTGTTTAAGGGGATGGATTATGTATACCTGGTATACAAAGAACAAAGTTTTTCCAAAGCAGCAAAAAAGCTCTTTATTTCGCAGCCTTCGCTGAGCGCTACAATAAAAAGAATCGAGCTTAAAATTGGATATCCGATCTTTGATAGAAGTACAAAGCCTTTGACTCTAACAGAGTGCGGAAAAAAATATATTAAATCCGTGGAGGAAATGCTCTTTATTGAGAGTGAGTTTTACAATTTTGTAAATGACTGGGGAGATTTAAAAATAGGAGAGCTGATTTTAGGAGGAAGCAGCCTTTTTTCTTCATGGGTACTGCCCCCTTTAATGGGCGAATTTACAAAACGTTTTCCAATGGTTAAGGTAGAGTTGATTGAAGAGAGCACAGCGGAGTTGGCATCGTATCTTCAAAACGGCAGAATTGATTTGATGATTGATAATTGTTCTCTGGACAAAGGGATATTTGATAACAGTATTTACAAGGAAGAACATTTGCTTCTGGCTGTACCGAAAACCTTTGAAATTAACCGAAAAGCAGAGCAGTACCAGGTTCCGGTGCAGCTGATTCTTGACGGCTCCTTTTTGGAAGAAAAGATTAAGCCAGTACCGCTGAAACTATTCGAAAAGGAACCATTTATAATGCTGAAGCCTGAGAACGATACAAGGAAGCGTGCTATGGAAATTCTTCAGGATCATGGCATTACTCCAAATATTGTATTTGAACTTGACCAGCAGCTTACCTCTTACAATATAACTTGTTCAGGAATGGGTATATCCTTTATCAGTGACACACTGATTGCACAGGTTCTTTCTCATCCAAATGTTGTTTATTATAAGATCAAAAGTGAAATTTGCCATCGGAACTTATATTTCTATTGGAAGACGGGGCGGCGTTTCACCCGGGCAATGGAGGAATTCTTGAAAATTGCAGGGAGCAGATAAAGCTGATATACCTGTTTTCTATATCAAGACAACAAGAGACCTTGTACTCCATATCAGAGTACAAGGTCTCTTTCTTATCATGCCGGCGACCGGAATCGAACCGGTACGGGCGATTAAGCCCGCAGGATTTTAAGTCCTGTGCGTCTGCCTGTTCCGCCACGCCGGCATTCTCATATACCGTTTCAGTTCTCTGCAACGGTACTGACTGGGTGGAGAAGGATTCGAACCTTCGAAGTCGTCGACAACAGATTTACAGTCTGCCCCCTTTGGCCGCTCGGGAACCCACCCATGCTTTTTATTAAGCAAGCGAGTGTTATTTTATCACAGGGACATTAAAAAATCAAGTTTTTTTATAAAAAATAAATTTTCTAATTTTGGTCAGCCACCAGTAAAACAGAGCTTGTTCCCGGCATGGAGATAAGTACCTGGCCGTCCTTCACCTCATAGGGAACTTTGCCTACATTATACCCGTTTTCATAGGTCAGCATGTATCGGGACATGGTCTCTCCATCCTTCATTCCCAGCTGCCATACTGGGATACTGACCTGCCGCTCTTCTGTAAAATTATTGACTGCCACGGCGCAAATGCTGTCCTTGCAGAAACGTCCATAGGAGATGAGGTTCTTCCCGGCCAGAAGCTGTTTTAAGGATCCTAGGCGCAGTGCCGGTATGCTGTGATGAAGTCCCGTCATATACCGGTGAAACTCGATCAGCTCCAAATCCTCTCTGCCCCAGGGATAAGTTCTCCGGTTATCAGGATCCGTCCAGCCGCAGACGCCGGCCTCGTCCCCGTAATAAATCGTGGGAGCGCCGGGCCAGGTCATCTGGATCATTACCGCCTCCCTGAAAATCCCGTTGCGAATGCCCTGGGAAGCCGCTTCCGGACCAAGAGTGGAAGTCCGTCCCACCTTGCCGTTGGTTCTGGTCATAAAGCGGGAATGGTCATGGTTTGACAGCTCATTCATGGCCACCTGGACGGAGCCTGTCATCATGCGGCTCATATGGTAGTTCATGGACTTAAAAAAGCTTTCTCCATCTCCGAACAGGCTGGGGTTGCTTTCATCGCTGTGTTTCTCCATGCCCGTCAAAAACCAGGTTACCGGCTCCATGAAGGCGTCATAATTCATGACGGTATCCCACTGGTCGCCCTGGAGCCAGCTGGAAGGGTCCCCGTAATGCTCTGCCAGCACAATAGCCTCAGGATTAGCCTCCTTCACCGCCTTCCGGAAATCTCTCCAGAACTTATGGTTGTACTCGCTGCTGTGGCCCAAATCTGCCGCCACATCAAGACGCCATCCATCCACATTGTAGGGCGGAGAAACCCATTTCCGGGCGATTTGTAATATATACTCATACAAAGTCTGGGAATCCTCATAATTAAGCTTAGGAAGGGTTGCATGCCCCCACCAGCCGTCGTAAGAACTGTTATAGGGCCAGGCTTCTTCATCGTAAAATTTAAAAAACGTCCTGTACGGACTGTCCTTTGACACATAGGCTCCCGGCTCGTACTTTCCGGACATCTCATAGATCCGTTCGCCATCCAGCCATTTATTAAAAGAACCGCAATGGTTAAATACTCCATCCAAAATAACTCTCATCCCCCGTTTGTGCACCTCTTCCACAAACCGGGCGAAAAACTCATTGCTGGCTTCTAAATTCTCCTTATCCGTCGTCCGGATCATGTACTTTGCAGCAAGCCGGTTATCCTTTGCATCAGTTGCCACCGGCTGCCCCCCATCCTTAACGATCACGCCATAATGGGGATCAATGTAATCATAATCCTGGCAGTCATACTTATGATTGGATGGCGATACAAAAATAGGATTAAAATATAATACGTCAACGCCAAGGCTCTTTAAATAATCCAGTTGATTCCATACCCCCTGTAAATCACCGCCGTAAAAACACCCTACATCCATCTGGTTGGGATATTTCCCCCAGTCCTGTACTTTGGATACCGGACGGCCAATATATACATACTCTCCATCCACCGCATCATTGGTCTCGTCTCCATTGCAGAACCGGTCCACATATATCTGATACATGACGGCCCCTTTGGCCCAGTCAGGCGTAGTAAAACCAGGAACAATACGAAAATATAACCCTTCCGGATTATCCCCGGAAACACCCAGCCGGTTATAATAGCAGACTTCTCCGCCCTTAACCACCTTAAAGCTGTAGCTGATTTTTTCATGTCCTGCCGTCAATTGATATTTATAATAATCAAACAACCCTTCAGACTCCGTCTTTTCCATGGGCGTCTCATAGTCTAACCCCTCCTGGATANNACTATATAATGTATTGGGGGGGTTTACGATTATTACTATACCATGTCTGTGAAAATAAGTGTGCACAAACATCATTTTTTTACTTATGATTTTTTATGCACTTTTTCTCCGCCCCTGCACTAGACACAAAAAAGCGCAGATTCCGGGGCGGAAACTTAGATATTTTCCCGGTGTCTGCGCTTCTATCCTATTTAAGCCTGCGAGGATTCTTAACCTTCTGCTGCTGCAGAAAACAAACTTTCGAATTCCTGCTGGCCGATCTTTTCTTTTTCCATGAGCAGCTTACAGCAGGCGTGAAGAATCTCTTCATGCTTTATAATGATGTCTTTCGCCTTTTCATAACACTCATCAATGATCCGTTTTACTTCGTTGTCAATGGTATTGGCTACCTGGCCGCCATAGCTCTTGGCATGGGCCAGATCACGGCCAATAAAGACTTCATCACCGTCATTACCATAATTTATCATGCCCACTTGATCAGACATACCGTACTGGGTCACCATGGCCCGTGCTGTGGCTGTAGCCTGCTTGATATCCTGGGAGGCTCCGGTGGTGATATCGCCGAAAATGATTTCCTCTGCAATTCTTCCGCCTAAATCCACCATGATATCCTGAAGCATCTTGCCTTTGGTATTGAACATATGATCATTTTCCGGCAATGGCATGGTATATCCGGCAGCACCGATTCCCGTGGGAATGATGGAAATGGTATGCACCGGGCCTTCATCCGGAAGCAGGTGGAATAAAATCGCATGACCAGCTTCATGATAAGCTGTAATTTTCTTTTCCTTTTCGGTTATTACCTTGCTCTTTTTCTCGGCCCCGATTCCAACCTTTACAAAAGCCCTGTCAACGTCAGCCTGGCTGATAAATTTCTTGCTGTTTTTAGCCGCATAGATAGCTGCTTCATTCATAAGGTTCTCCAGATCCGCACCGGTGAATCCCGCTGTTGTCTGGGCGATCCTTTTTAAATCCACATCTTCTCCCAAAGGTTTCTCCTTGGAGTGAACCTTCAAAATTTCTTCTCTTCCTTTTACATCAGGCCTTCCGACTCCTACCTTCCGGTCAAAGCGTCCGGGACGCAGAATCGCCGGGTCTAAGATATCCACACGGTTTGTGGCCGCCATAACGATGATCCCTTCATTGATCCCGAAACCATCCATCTCCACTAAAAGCTGGTTTAAAGTCTGCTCTCTCTCGTCGTGTCCGCCGCCCATACCGGTACCTCTGCGTCGGGCTACCGCATCGATCTCATCGATGAATATGATACAGGGCGCGTGCTTTTTCCCTTCTTCAAACAGGTCTCTCACACGGGATGCGCCGACACCTACAAACATTTCCACAAAATCGGAACCGGAAATGGAGAAAAATGGCACCCCGGCTTCTCCNNGCGAGAAGGGTCTTTCCTGTTCCGGGAGGTCCCACAAGGAGAATCCCCTTAGGAATGCGGGCTCCCACGCTGGTATACTTCTGAGGATTCTTTAAGAAATCAACGACTTCTTCCAACTCCTCTTTTTCCTCTTCAAGCCCTGCCACCTTACTGAAGTTCACTTTATTCGCGTCCTTTGCAAGATGAGCCCGGCTTCTTCCAAAATTCATCATTTTGGCATTAGCGCTTCCTGCCCCTGCCCTGGCATTCATCAGCATGAAAAGAAAAACCAAAACTACCGCTGTCAGAATCAATGGAAGCGTAATAGTCAGGAATAAATTTTCCTTTTGTACTGCATCCACCGTATAGGTGATTCCATTGCGGTCCAAACGATCCTGAATCTCAATGACATTGGATACATTGGCCTGTTTTGACGAGTTGTCAGTCATGGTCATCTCGATCCTTCCCGTTGGGGGCGGGTCGTTCTGCCTGATGGTTGCCGAGGCTATGGTCCCATTATCAATCGCCTGCATCAGCTCCTGGTTGGTAATGATTCCACTCTTTTGGGGCAGCCTACTGGCAAATAAAAGCATGATGACCAGAAGGAGCAGAAAGCCCAAGCCTCTGAATGGTTGCTGTTGTTTCAACATGCTGCCTCCTTATTGCTGTTCTATAACTCCAATATATGGTAAATTCCTGTATATCTGATCGTAGTCAAGACCATATCCAATGATAAATTGATCCGGCACGGTAAAACAGGTATATTTCACCTTGACCTGATCTTTCACCCGGCGTTCCGGTTTATCAAGAAGTGTACACAACTCTATGCTATTTGGATTTCTCTGTTTTAACACCTCGATCAGATAGGCCAGGGTATTCCCGGAATCAATGATATCTTCCACAATCAATACATCCTTTCCTTCAATGGGATCATCAAGGTCTTTGGTTATCTTGACGATTCCGCTGGACACCGTTCCGGTGCCGTAACTGGATACGGACATGAAATCCATGGTAAGCGGCAGATTGATTCGCTTTGCAAGCTCACAGGTAAAGAAAACGCCTCCCTTTAAGATGCATATCAGATGAAGGGGTTTTCCTTCATAATCCTTGCAGATCTCATCTGCTATTTCTTTTACTCTTGCCGCTACCTCTTCCTCTGATAACAATATTCGTATCTTATCATCCATTGTTTTTTCCTCCGTTTAACTGCATTTGTATCACTGTACGGGTATCTTCTGTTATCTTATAATATTCACTGATCCGGTATCCGATGACCCAGAGGACATGGGAACCATCCGCTACAAGCGGTATTTTTTCCCGTTCCTCTTTCGGAATCTTCTCATCAATCATAAATGCCTTGACGGTTTTTGTGCCGCCACCGGCCAGTGTCATGTAATCCCCGATTTGCCGATACCTTACAGACAGTGCACATTTGATTTTATCATAATCAAGCCATTTCGTATACCCGTTTTTGGGAATTTCCTGGCCTTTTTTGTAGGGAAAGATCTTAAAATCCAGTTCAGGTAGTAAAACAACCCTTTCCTTATCCACCGATCCCTCCTGATTTTTCCTTTTTATCCACAATTCATCATAAATACGCACCGCAATAAGCCCGCAGGGCAGATCCACCTGCCTGCCGTCAGAACCAAAAAGAAGCGCTGCTGCGCTTTCCACGTGAGTCATGGTAATATCCTTCATGGATTGATTGACAGACCGGATCATTCTCCGGATCACATAGTTCTTTATAATGTCATCTTCCGCCAAAAGAGCTTTTGCATCAACTCCTTGCGCCGTTATTGCACCGGCCTCATCCGTTTCCCTTACCCCCCGNNGCCACCGCTATTTTTGTTCCAGAAAAGTCCTGGCACTCTTTCTCAAAGATCTGGTAACGCAGATGTCTTCCTGCTTCTTCTACCGACATACCATGTTCCCTGGCATATAGGGCTGCATCCACCCGGACGCAGGCAAAGGGCACTCCCAGGGTTTTTGACAGCTTCCCGGCGTAATCACTGTCCCGGTCTGCCTCTTTCCCTCTTAAGCCGTGATGGACATGAACCGCCTTTAATTCCAGCCCCAGCACTTCCCTTAGTTCATTTAAGACTGCAAGAAGACAGACCGAATCGGCTCCTCCGGAAAGCGCCACGATGACGCGGTCCCCCGGAGCGAACAGCCGGTTCCGTCTGATATAGTCCAATATCGTTCTGTACATTCAGTCACCTTCCTTAGTTGATTTTCTCCCCTCTATATTATAAATATACCCATAAAACATGTCTGTTGCAATTATTATTTTCTTTTCCATATTCCAGCGGTGAGAACCGTCATATCATCCGCAGCCTTTTCGGTAAAGGATCTTGCGAACAGAAGGATCCTGTCAGCCATATCCTGAGGATTTTTTACCGGCATTCCGGCAATGAACTCCGTTAACATCAGTTCCTTGTCGTCTGCGGGAAGGGCATCTAACACGCCGTCACTCACCATGATGATCCGGTTATCATCCCACAGCTTTTTAGACAGAAGGACCGGCTCCACCGGATTTAGGATACCCATGGGAACCTCCCCGGCCTCCAAAAGCTCCACTCCCTTTTCACTGAGAATAAAGGTAGCTGCTGCTCCCAGCTTCATCGCCTCCAGTATCCCTGTCTTTAAATCAATGCAGCATAAGTCCAGGGTGGCCGGATGCTGGGAGATCCCGGTCAGAAGCAAGACCGTATTGACCATTTTAAGGGCCGCTCTGGTGGAAAATCCGGCTTCCAAAAGCCTTTGCGTCAGCTCAATGACCTGTCTGCTTTCCTCTTCGGCCACCCTGCCGCTTCCCATGCCGTCTGACAGGCTTATGATGACCTGTCCCGGCTGGACTTGTCCAAAGGTGTAATTATCTCCGGACACCTCTTCTCCGCATTTGACCGCCTTTGCCACACCATAGATGACCCGGTACTCTCCCTTTTCAACAAACCGTATGGTATCGGCCTGCTTTGTCACCAGGTTCCTGCCGTCAGGGGCCACCGCCCATTCCCCTTCCTCTATGGCATTTTCCAGAATCTCCGCGGCCTCCTTTACCGTCACACACCGGCCGTTCAAGGTCCTCATGGTCAAAAATGCTTCCCTCTGATGATTCTCGTATTCTAAAATGAGCATCTTCTCAATGATAATATGGTTGCGGCGGAAGGCCCGCTTTATTTCATCCTCCCAATCCGGAGTTATGTCAATAGAATGCTCCACCTGATGGGAAAACTCCTCCAGAATCACAGCCAATTCCTTAAATTGGACGATAACCGCGTCACGGCTTTCTAAAAAACGATTTTTCCAGGCCAGATTCATGGTGGCTCTGCCAAGCCCCCGGTTCAGCTGGACCATGTAATCATCCTTCCTTTTACAGGTTTCCAGAAAAAAACGGGGCATGTCCCCGTAGTCCACACTCCCTTTTTGTTCAAATGCACGAACCAGATATTGCAGATAATATTGATTGTCCTGTTCTTTCCCGGAATACACAATGCATTTGTTGCAGCCTGCGCATACCATGGCTGCCGCCGTCTCTAGGGCCGCAATGCCGTCTTCCTTTGTAAGTCCCTGTTCTGCTGACAAGTCATCTGTACAAGCCTTGGCAAGCTCTCCCAAAGAGTTTGCCATGTCGTTTAATCTTTTTGCCGTATATACATTCACATCAGCCATATCGTGATGTGCCGCCTTACGTCTGAACACAAAAATCCCTCCTGCCTGTATCATGCTTTAAACCATATTATGAAAACAAGTTTTCATAATGGGATGGATGGTGCAAAAACAGCACCTATTTATGAGAAATCAAATACAGCTTCTCATAAACCACATTATATACAGGCAGAAGGAAAATATTTGTCAAAACGGCTGACTCATGATTTAAAATTGTACGACAGCTTTCCCCTTTATTGTCCAAGCTTTTGGGACATAGAGGGATACCCGCAGGTTGTCTCACTGCCTTCGCGACGGCTTAAGCAAAATCTCGTCAGGATTTACAAGTCCCAGCTTCTGCTTTGCGACTTCCTCAATATATTGTTTGGTTTGGACATAAACCCGGTATTCCTCTAATTTTTGGGAACGTTCCTCTTCCTTGTCCACCTGGGCCTGAAGATTCTCCAGACGGATCTCATATTCCCGCTCCTTTTCTTTTAACGTGACTCCCTTAATGGTAACAATCACGGCAAGACTGAATACGACAAAGGTAATGCCGATGATCGTCATTCGATTGCCCCACCTATCTTTTCTTTTTCTTCTTGATTTTCCCATTTTGTCCATACAATCACCAATCACCTTTAACGCCGCTTCTTTTTACGGTTACAGCCATCTACCTTTATTTTAAGATATTTTTGGAAATGTTTCAAGAGTTTTATAAAATGTCTGCTTACTATTTTATCATATAAAAACATTCCAAGAAATACTCCAGCAACGGCATACCCTCTTAATCCTCCGTCATTCTGTTCATACAGCAGAGAAAACGTGACCAGGGCAGCATAAACCCAGTATATCATGTCCTCTATTCCTATAAACACATAGGAATGGGGAATGAAAATACGGAAAATACGTAACAGGTCATATGTGATCATAAGCCCTGCACCTGTTAAAAAGCTGTAGAGCAGAAGTTTTACTTCATAAATGATATGAACGCTCATATGACTCCCTCTAGTCCTTATTTAAACAGCCGGGAAATCATGGACTCCCCTGACCTGCGCAGAGCTTCATTAGAGGAATAGGTGAGGCTCTCAATATTACCGTTTAAATCCACTTCCCCTTTTTCAAGAGTCAGACGGCTGACATGGAGTCCCTTTCCCTTTAAAGTCAAAAGTCCCATATCAGTATCCAAAACCACCTGGTTCTCATCAAAGGACACTACTTCCCGTATTCCTGTCATCGTACCTGACCCCCGGTTTTCTATTGTCAGCCTGTGAGGGCGGATATTCACCTTTTCTTCCATACAAAAACCTCCTAATATACCTGTCTAAAGTATATTAGGAGGCACGCTCCAATATTACTGAAATTTATCGTACGTATCGAAACTGTGAGCTAGAGATAACGGTAAAGCTCTTTTGCTTCATCCTTTTTTACCGTTTCCACTACATCAAGAACCTCAATCTTCACAGAGCTAGTCCCAAAATGGATTTCAATTATGTCACCTTCCTTAATGTTTAAGGAAGCTTTCGCAGGCTTTTCATTGACCAGTACACGGCCTGCATCACAGGCTTCATTGGCTACGGTTCTTCTCTTGATCAGACGGGAAACTTTTAGAAACTTATCCAGTCTCATGGATTAAGCATTCACCATATCCTTTAAAGCCTTTCCAGCTTTAAATTTTGGTGTCTTGGAAGCAGGGATGTTCATAACTTCGCCGCTCTTTGGATTTCTTCCCTCTCTTGCCGCTCTTTCAGATACCTCAAATGTACCAAAACCAACTAACTGGATCTTCTCGCCTTTAACCAGTTCTTCAGATATTACATCTGTTAAAGCTTTTACTGCCTTCTCTGCATCCTTTTTGGACAGTTCTGCTTTTTCTGCGACTGCTGCGATTAACTCTGCTTTGTTCATTGATTTCTTCCTCCTAGAATGTAGCACCAGGCTACGATTTTTCGCATAACACGATTACTATATCATTTATAGCTGTTTCTCCCGTTTTTGTCAAGGTTTTTCGCACTTTTGAAGGGCTTTCTCCTGCTTTTTTATTGCATCCCAAAGAGCCTGTCCTTCCTGCTGCAAACCTGCATTTCCGCCGCCAAAAACATGAGGGTGTCTGCGTACCATTTTTTCACAGATTCCGTTTACCACATCATCAATGGAAAAGTCTCCCATTTCCTTTGCGATCCGGCTGTAAAGCATTACCAGAAACAGGATATCTCCCAGCTCCTCGCAAAGGTTTTCCATATCCTCATGATCAATGGCGCTAAGAACCTCACCGCTTTCCTCTTCCAGGCATTTTTTCAGACTCTCATAAGTCTGCTCCCTGTCCCAGGGACAGCCTTTTTCGGACCGCAGTTTATTTGTAATATTTACTAAATCTTCAAAAGTATACATGGTTCCTCCTCCTTTTGCCGTTATTATACCATAAAAGCAATGAGCCAAGCGCCGCTTTAGCGGCATTTGGCGAATGCAACACGAAAATAGACGCAAGCGTCTATTTTCGCATAACACGTCAGCTCACGGAAAGCGCTTTCTTTTTTAATTCTGAAGATTTTCTGACAATTGTTCTTTCCCCCTGTTAAAAAAGAGCCTGTTCTTATATAATAAGAGGGATTATTTAAGGAATATATGCTAATGAAAAACGGAGGTAACCATGAAAAACTTCAGCATATGGAAAAAAATAGCAGCTTGTGTGCTGTTTTTAAACATTGTATTTACCGCATTTACCACTGAGCTTCTGACACCCAGCGTTTCCGCCGGGGAGCTGACTATGCGGGGCATGGGATTTGGACCGGCACTTAACATCGGCCCGGGAAGCAAAATTTTTAACGGCGGCAGCTTATCCTTACTTTCGGATTACGACAACCGGCAAATGCTTTCCATGATTTTACAGGACAAGGACGGAACCCTTATAGTCGTTGACGGCGGATGGGATATTGATGCGGCCCACTTGACGGAAGTGCTCCGTTCCAAAGGAGGACACGTTTCCGGATGGTTTATTACCCATCCTCATTCAGACCATGTGGGGGCGCTTGTGCAGATCTTAGGCAACCCGGACAGCCAGATCACCATTGACAATGTCTATTATTCTCTGGCGGATCAGTCCTGGTATGAAAAAGTTGAACCTCATCGGTCGGATCTGGTAAACAATCTGCGATCAGCCCTTGCAACACTCCCTGCCGAAAGGCTTCACTCCGTACAAAAGGATCAGGAGATCCAGCTGGGCCAGATAAAAGCCAAGGTTTTAAATAACCCTTATCTTCTGGATACCACCTCTGTGAATAACAGCTCCGTTGCTTATAAATTCTTCTTGAATGATGTAAGCATCCTGGTACTGGGCGATATGGGACCGGAAGCCGGTCAGCTTCTGTCTGCAGAGCGCAGTGCGGAAGATTTAAAAAGCGATATTGTCCAGATGTCCCACCATGGCCAGTATGGCGTCAGCCAGGAAGTATATGCCATCATCAAACCTCAGATCGCCCTATGGCCCTGTCCGCTTTGGCTCTGGAATAACGACAACGGCAGCGGAATAGGAAGCGGGGACTGGAAGACCCTTGAGACCAGGAAATGGATGGAAGATATGGGAGTAAAAGTAAATTACTGTATCAAAGATGGAGACCAGATTATCTATTAAATGGATCCAGTAAAAAAAAGAAACGGCATCCGAACACGAATATGTGTTCCGCCGTTTCTTTTTTTGCGCGGGCAATGAGCGTCCGGTTAATTTCCTCCGGGTCCATCCCGTCTTGGCCGTTCCGATTCCGGTAAGGGTTCAACGTAGAATCCATCCTTGTATGGCTCCGTATCTATTTCCGGAATATCGCCATCGCTGTAATCATCTTCCTCGGGTACAAAAACCTTCATATCTGTTCACCTCCTGATTCATGTATGCTGATTGGCAGCTTGGCTAGCCCTCCATCTGGCGGCCTAAAAATCCGGCAGCCGTTGAAGCCAGTTTTATCTCCATATCTCCAAAACGTGCCCTGGGCTCTCTGCTCAATAAGGCCACCGCTCCGATGGCATCACCCTCACAGATGATGGGAGCCACAACCTGTGCCGTTATTCCTTCCAGGGTTTCTCCCGAAAGCGGAATAAAGCTCTTGTCATCTTTTGCAGACACAACGGCCGTCCGCTCATTGATAAGGTTCTCCAGCTGCTTGCTGATGGTTTTCTGGAGAAGCTCTTTTTTAGATCCTCCTGCCACTGCAATGATCTGATCTCTGTCGCTGATACATACGGTAAGTCCGGTAGTTTGAGCCATGGCTTCTGCATATTGGGAAGCAAAAGCAGTAAGTTCTACCATCGGAGAATATTTCTTTAAAATGATTTCTCCTTCCCTGTCTGTAAATATTTCAAGCGGAGTCCCTTCTCGTAACCGGAGCGTCCTTCTGATCTCTTTTGGAATCACCACGCGTCCCAGGTCGTCAATTCTTCTTACAATACCAGTTGCTTTCATAATAAAAATTCCTCCATCTTGTGCGTTTTTATATCACTGCTATTATTTTGCTACGAAAGCAACAGATTATACTTAAGTCTGCCATTTTTCCCAAAATTTAAAATCAGGGCCGACCTGTTAAAAAAAAGTCGAACCCTGATTTTCTAATCAGACTCTGTTTATTGCTTGAAGAAGCTGGGTTTTCTATCCCTGGTTAAAAGTCACCCTGTTTGACACGGTGAAACACTTCTTTTGAGGATGACAGATAACCTTCATGGGCCACCTTTGCGGCCACGTTATCTGGAACTGGGGTTACAAAATGGTTTTCAAAAGAACCATATTTTTGAATCGTCAATTCATTTGATACTCTCTGTAGAAGATACATACCTAAAACGTCCATAGCTACCACCTTTCTCCGAAACATTAATTGGAAGCAAAGAAAGCATCTGGGACTAAAGCCCTTCTTCTACTATTATTATATCACAAATATGACAAAAATCAACTAGACGAACGGTATTTTTTAAGTCAATTTTCACATTTTTTCATTCTTTTCTGACAATTTCAACATTTGCTTTAATATCACCTCTGCNNTTTCTTTCTGTCAAGATACGTAAACCTTGGTTCTTCTCCCATCTGGAACTTTAAATCTCCACGGTACTGGTCAATAATCTTCGGAATTCCTTCTACCTTCAGCTTTGCATTCTTATACATGGTCAGGCGGACCTCCTGCCGGTTAATATTTACCTCGGTCACATAAGCGCTGTGGGCCAGGGCCTTTAAGCCGGCCACCTTAAGCAGGTTATCAACCGGCTTTGGAATATCACCGAACCGGTCCATCAATTCATCCTGCATATCCATATATTCTTCTTCGTTCTCAATGCCGGAAATCCGCTTGTAAATATCAAGTTTCTGATATTCATTCTTAATATAGGAGGTGGGGATGTATGCATCGATGTCGCAATCCACCACTGTCTCATAGCTTTCCTCTTCCTTCCTCTGTCCTCTAAGCTCTAAAACCGCCTGATTTAAGAGTTTGCAGTAAAGATCATATCCTACCGCTTCCATGTGTCCGTGCTGTTCTGCTCCAAGAACATTTCCTGCCCCCCGGATCTCTAAATCCCGCATGGCGATCTTGATCCCGGAGCCAAGCTCCGTGAATTCACGGATAGCCTGAAGACGTTTTTCCGCCTCCTCCTTTAACAGCTTATCCCGCTTATACATCAGAAATGCATAGGAGGTCCGGCTGGAACGGCCTACCCGCCCGCGCAGCTGGTATAGCTGGGAAAGGCCCATCCGGTCCGCATCCTGGATGATCATGGTGTTGGCATTGGCAATGTCAAGGCCGGTTTCAATGATGGTAGTGCAGACCAGAACATCGATTTCTCCGTTTACAAAATCAAACATGATCCGTTCCAGCTCATGCTCATGCATCTGCCCATGGGCAAAGGTTACCGCTGCTTCCGGAACCAGTGAGGCAATGTGGTTTGCTATCTCATCAATGTTGCTCACCCGGTTGTATACATAATAAACCTGCCCTCCACGGGAAAGCTCCCGGTGAATGGCCTCCCGCACCATTTCATCGTTATGTTCCATGACATAGGTCTGGATAGGCATACGGTCTACAGGAGGTTCCTCCAGCACACTCATGTCCCGGATTCCCACCAGACTCATGTGCAGTGTCCTTGGAATGGGGGTAGCTGTTAAGGTAAGTACATCAACGTTATCCTTTAACTGCTTGATCTTTTCTTTATGAGCCACGCCGAACCGCTGTTCCTCATCTATGATAAGAAGGCCCAGATCCTTAAACTGTACATCCTTTGATAAGACCCTGTGGGTTCCGATCACAATGTCCACCAGTCCCCGTTTTAAATCCTCCAGGGTCTTTTTCATCTGGCCTGGAGTGCGGAAACGGGACATTAAATCCACCCGGACAGGAAAATCCTTCATCCGCTGGGCAAAGGTATTATAATGCTGCTGAGCAAGAATGGTGGTGGGAACCAGGTAGACCACCTGCTTTCCGTCCTGTACTGCCTTGAACGCGGCCCTGAGAGCGATTTCCGTCTTTCCGTATCCAACGTCCCCGCAGATCAGACGGTCCATGATCTTCCTGCTCTCCATATCTGTCTTGGTCGCTTCAATGGCATCCCACTGATCCTCGGTTTCCTCATAAGGAAACATCTCTTCAAATTCCTTCTGCCAGACCGTATCCTCTCCGTACTGGAACCCATGGGTCTGCTGCCTGGACGCATAGAGCTGCACCAGCTCCCTGGCAATCTCTTTTACCGCGCCTTTCACCCTGGTCTTGGTCTTGTTCCACTGCTCCCCTCCAAGCCGGTTCAGTTTGGGTTTTTTCGCTTCGGCGCCGGCATATTTCTGGATTCCGTCAAGCCTGGTTGCCGGAAGATATAAGTTCCCGTTGTCGGCATATTCTACCTTTAAATAATCCTTGATGACTCCATCCTGCTCGATTTTTTCGATGCCCCGGTAAACTCCAAGGCCATGTTCCTCATGGACCACGTAATCGCCGATGGAAAGATCAGAAAAGTTTTGGATCTTGGTCCCTTCATAAGAGGTCTTTTTCCGTTTCCGCTTCTTTTTCTCCACGCCAAACATATCGCCTTCCGTTATGACGATAAATTTTATCATGGAATATTCAAAGCCCCGGTGGAGATTTCCAAAGGTAACCAGAATCTCTCCCGGCTTTACCTCCTGGCTATCTCCTCCCTCATCGGGACAGTAGGCCCGTAAGTCATATTCCCTTAAATCCCCTGCCAGACGGCTGGCCCTGGTCCTGGAAGCGGATAAAAGGATTACCCGGTATCCTTCCTTTTTCCATCTGGTCAGATCCTTTATTAAAAGCTCAAACCCGTTTTGATAGGTATTAACGTTCTTTACCTGGAAGCTGTACCGGTTTTTTACTGTGAAACCGGATAGCTTCTGCTCAAGGCCGGTCAAATAAACCGTGGTTTTTGTCTGGACCCTGGCCAGCATCTCTTTTGCAGAATAGAGAAGACCGGTCTGTCCCGGGAGGAGATAGCCGTTTTCCAGGCGGTGTATCATGCTTTCCCTGAACTCCATTTCAACGGTCTCCCCTTTTTCCTTAAGCCGTTCCGGCTCATCCAGGAAAAGAACCGAATTTTCTCCATGGAAATACTCCAGAAAAGACACGCTCTCCTGGCAGAAGTAATGGATATAACCATCCAGCCCATGCTGCCGGAAACCTTCCTTAAGCCCTTCTAAAAATTCGGAGACAATGGAACGGATTCTGGCGGACTCCTGGATTTTCGACTGGGCCCTTAAATCCTTCTCGTATTTTTTTGATTCCTTTTCAAGGGCTTCGATTCCCTCCTGGATCTGCTTCCCTGTCAGGGCCATTTCCGTGGCAGGATAGATCCGTATGCTCTCTAACTGCTCAATGGATCTCTGGCTCTCAATATCAAAGGTTCTGATGGAGTCCACCTCATCATCCCACAGCTCAATGCGCACCGGCAGCTCCTCAGTTAAAGGGAACACATCAATGATCCCGCCCCTGATGGAGAACTGACCCATGCCATCCACCTGGGCCATACGCTCATATCCCAGCTCTGTAAGACGTTTTTTCCATTTTTCCACGTCAATGGTCTGACCGCCCTCCACGGTCAGCACCTGTTCCTTTAGATACTCCAAAGGGAGAAGGTGGTCCATAAGACCGTCAAAGGTCGTAACCACCCAGCCGGAGGTCTTTTCCATCAGGTGACGAAACACGGTCATACGCTGCTTGGTCAGCAAGTTTCCGTGGATGTCCGCGCTGAAAAACAGAAGATCCCTGGCCGGATACAGCCAGACATCTGGATCAAAGAAGCGTAAGTCCTCGTAGATCTCCCTGGCTCTGGTGTCATCATAAGTGACTACCAGCCTTAAGCCTTCCTGCTTTGCCGATTCATACATCAGGTGGACCTTTTGGGAATCCATGCAGCCGCTGGCCATGNNTAACAGATCACCGGAAAGGTCCTCAAAATCCTTTAATTCCCTCAATGGTTTTTCAAATAGATCACTCATGAAATCTCCTTATTTCTTCCTGTTAAAATGGTTCATTGCCGCTTCGGCTCCCTCTGTAACCACCATAATAGCCGCTTCTGCTGCATCCTTATACGCCTGGTCCATGACCGCTGCCTGTTCCCTGGGGAAATGACCCAAAACATAGTCTGCTAAGTCCATTTCTTTTGGCTTTTCACCCACTCCCACCCGGATCCTTAAAAATTCCTGGGTTCCCAGATGGTTTATGATGTTCTTTAAGCCGTTATGGCCTCCGGCGCTTCCCTTTGTCCGGATTCTTAACTGGCCTTCTGCTAAGTTGATATCATCGCAGATGATGATGATGTGGTCCGGTTCCACCTTGTAAAAATCCGCCATGGCCCGGATGCTCTCTCCGCTTAGATTCATAAATGTCTGGGGTTTTGATAAAATGACCTTTTCTGATCCGATCCTTCCGGTTCCATAAAATGCCCTGTGTTTTTTTTCCGTTACCCTGGCTCCCAGTTTGTCCGCCAGAATGTCCACAGCCTCAAAGCCTACGTTGTGTCTGGTCTTATCATACTCTCTTGTGGGATTTCCTAACCCTGCGATGATATACATGAGATTCTCCTTACTATTGTCTATATTAATTACAGTTCCGATTCATGACTTTTTAGGGATTCCAAACGCCCGAAAAGCGTTAGATTTCCCTAAGTTGGGGGTCTAACGCTGTTTTTTATTTTAACAGTTCGATCTAAAGATGTAAAGGCAAACACCGCCTTTTTTATTTTTAAATTATTGGAAAGCAATATGCATCCAGTTATATTAAGGATAATTTAATCCTGCTTCTGTTCACCATGGAAGGCGGCGCCTTAAGCGGTGTAAAGGGCCATGGCAAGCCCTCGGCCAGAAACCTGGTTTACGGCCTTTAAGTATATAAATATGGAATCGGGGGAATCCTTCATTGGGGATTCAACTTCTACAATTCGGCACCTATTTTATGGGAGTGAGAAATNNATGTTTCAAAAAATTACGACGTCATCATCGTTGGTGCAGGCCCCTCAGGTATTTTCTGCGCCTATGAGCTGATCGAGAAAAAACCGGACCTTAAGATTCTTATGATCGAAAAGGGCCGCCGGATCGAAAACCGGACCTGTCCGAAGCGGACGACAAAAACATGCGTAGGCTGCAAACCATGCTCTATCACCACAGGCTTTGCAGGAGCCGGAGCATTTTCTGACGGAAAATTATCCTTATCCCCTGATGTTGGCGGAAACCTCCCTGAAATACTCGGATATGATAAAACAGTGGAGCTGCTCAAGGAATCAGACAACACTTATTTAAAATTCGGCGCAGACACCAATGTTTACGGAATTGACAAGCAAAAGGAGATCCAGGAAATCCGCCGTAAGGCCATAGGAGCTAACCTAAAGCTGATCGAATGCCCCATCCGCCATTTAGGTACGGAAGAAGGCTATAAAATCTACACCCGCCTCCAGGAGCACTTATTGGAGCAGGGAGTTGAAATGGCATTTAATACGATGGTAAAGGATATTATCATCGAAGATAATAAGGCAAAAGGCGTAATTACTGACAAGGAAGAAATCTGCTATGCACCGGAAATTGTTTCTGCCATCGGCCGGGAAGGCTCTGACTGGTTCAGCCACATCTGCGAAAACCACGGTATTGAGACAAAGGTGGGAACTGTGGATATCGGTGTCGGGGTAGAGGTCCGGGACGAGGTCATGGAATTCTTAAATAAGAACCTTTACGAGGCCAAGCTTGTTTACCATACCCCAACCTTTGACGATAAGGTTCGTACCTTCTGCACCAACCCTTCCGGCGAGGTTGCCACGGAATATTATGAAAACGGGCTGGCAGTTGTAAACGGCCACGCCTACAAATCCCAGGAATACAAGACAAACAACACCAACTTTGCCATCCTGGTATCCAAAAACTTTACAAAACCTTTTAAGACCCCGATTGAATACGGCAAACAAATCGCCCAGCTGAGCAACATGCTCTGCGACGGCAAGATCCTGGTGCAGACCTTTGGTGATTTCCAAAGAGGCAGACGTACCACAGAGGAGCGCTTATGCCGCAACAATCTGATCCCGACCTTAAAGGATGCGGTTCCCGGAGATTTATCCCTTGTATTCCCTCACCGCATTATGGTTGACATAAAAGAAATGCTTCTTGCCCTAGACAAAGTGACTCCAGGCATTGCCAGTGATGAAACCCTGTTATACGGAGTAGAGGTAAAATTCTATTCCAATAAGGTTGTGGTCAATGCTGACTTTGAAACCAGCGTAGAAGGCCTGCGCGCCATCGGTGACGGCGCTTCCGTAACAAGAGGACTTCAGCAGGCATCTGCCAACGGAATAAGCGTAGCCAGAAGCATTCTGGCAAGCATGAACTAAGACATTAGAAAGTAAGATTTCCACGCAAGTGTATAAAAAAGATGGAAGCATCGGCTGATGCTCCCATCTTTTTTTCATTCATGGCAAAGTTCTGTTAAGCTCCGGGAAATCATACCAGTCCCAGCTTCTTCATCGCATAAGCCACACCATCGTCTTCTACATTTTTGGTATAAAAGGTTGCATAAGGCTCCAGCTCCACGCTGTGATGCCCCATAAGTATACAGTTCTTCGCATATTCGAACATAGATAAGTCATTGGTACTGTCACCAAACACATAGGTGTCCTCCAGGGCAATCCCATAGTGCTTTAAAACCAGTTCAATGGCTGTTGCTTTGGAATATTGAGAGGGAATGCATTCATAAAATCCACTTCCCCGGTCAATGATCTCAAAGTCCAGTCCCAAGGCCCGGGAAAAGCCCTTTAAATCACTCTTTTCATCCGCAAAAACACAGAATTTATCAAAATCATAGCAGTCATCATCCCAGCCATAGGGGGATAAGTTCCCTTCCCGTTCTACGATTTCCTTCATTTTCTCCACTTGGGGAAAGCGGGAGGTTCCTTTTCTGAAATAACAGCTTTCCGTTCCCTCTAAGACTCCATCCAGGTTATGTTCCTGTATGATGCGCTTGATCTCAAGCCCCCGCTCATGAGGAATCGCTGCAGAGAAAAGAACCTGGTCTTTTGCAACAATACGGGTTCCGCATCCGCAGCAGTAGCCATCCACCAAAACCATCTCTTTGATAGAGCCGATCAGGCAATAGGTCCGTCCGGAATTGATGAATACCAGATGACCATTTTTTCGTGCCTGTTCAAGTGCCTCTTTCGCACTCTCCGGCACATTCCGGTTCACCTCGGAAAAAAGGGTTCCGTCTATATCAAAAAACAGCGCCTTTCTTCCCTCACTCATCGGTCACCCCGAAAGCATATGGTTCCTGTTGTTTCATCCATGCTTTCCACAATAGCCAGGGACTCTACCCGGACTCCTTCCGCTCTTAATCGATCTCCTCCGGGCTGGAAGCCCTTTTCAATCACAATTCCCGCGCCGACCAGCTTTGCGCCGGAATCCTTTACGATAGCAGACAGACCTTCCAGGGCTTTTCCGTTGGCTAAAAAATCATCAATCAGCAGTACCTTGTCACCCGCTCCTAAAAATTCCTTGGAAACCATGATGTCATAAGTCTTTCCGTGGGTAAAGGATTCCACCGGAGTGGTATATACGTCACCTGCTATATTCTTTGTCTTGGATTTCTTTGCAAATACCACCGGTACTTCAAAATACTGGGCCACGATACAGGCTATGCCAATGCCGGAAGCCTCAATGGTTAAAATTTTATTGACTTCATAATCGGCAAAGCGTCTCTTAAATTCCTTTCCAATTTCCACGAACAGCTTGATATCCATCTGGTGATTTAAAAAACTGTCTACTTTCAGCACATCACCGGACTTAATCTTTCCATCCTTGCGTATTCTGTCCTTTAAAAGCTGCATAAAGGTTCCCCCAATCGTAAATTATTCATTATTTGATAACTGCATTCTCTGTCAGGAAATCCATTACCTTATTGTTCATAATATAATCATCTACGTCGAACTGGCCAGCGGTCTCGATCATTTTTTCAGCACTTTCGTAACCCATCTGGTCTGCAACTTCCTTACGGTCTTCATCTGTAATCGTGATTCCCTCTTTTTCTGCAATGGCGTTTACTACCAGTCTCTGTTCTACAGTCGCCTCTGCCTGGGTCTTTAAGACGCTCTTAAAGTCCTCTTCTCCCATTCCGGTAAATGCTCCTACAAAGGTTTTAAAATCCATGCCGTAAGCTGCTGCCTGGTTTGTATATCTGGCTATCATATTGTTGAAATTGGCATCAATTGCTTCCTGCTTTGGTTCCACTGTAGAACCATCTAAGATGGCAGTGTAAATATCACTTCTCATCTTCTGGTCTGCCTGATCATTCTTATCCTTCAAAAGAGTCTGTTTCTTGTCTTCCTTGTATTCATCCACTGTCTTAAAGGACGTAGTTTCCTGGACAAAAGCATCGTTTAATTCCGGAACCTGCTTCTCCTTAACGGAATTGACAGTTACATCAAATACCACAGCCTTTCCTGCCAAATCCGCATTCTGGTAGCCTTCCGGGAAGGTAAGGTTTAAGGACACCTTGTCCCCCTTTTTCGCGCCTACAATGCCGTCTTCAAAGCCTTCGATAAACTGGCCGGAACCGATTGTCAGGTCATAGCCCTGAGCAGTGCCGCCGTCAAATGCAACGCCATCCTTGGTTANNCTTGGTGCCTACATAGTCAATGTTAACCACGTCGTCCTTCTGAACCGCCCGGTCAACCTCTACATCCTTTGCACTTACGGTTAAATCGTTTTGTACCGCCTGATTCACTTCATCATCGGTCACTTCAACCTTATCTTTGGTCACTTCAATGCCCTTGTAATCTCCCACGGTGACGGTACCGTTATCCATACCCGTTAAATCCTCAACAGCTATAGTTTCCTCTGCTGTGCTCTCTGTTGCTTCCGTCTCAGTTTCTGCTGGCTTTGCAGCCGGCTTTTTAGAACATCCGGAAATAAGAGCGGCGGCAACCAGACCGCACATACAAACTTTAAAAATCTTTTTCATAATATAATCCTTTTTCTTTCTATTTTTAATAATTGATAAAAAAACCGCTTCCAGTCAGTTATACCATATCGGGCAAGGTAAAAAAAGCTTTTTCCCGAAATTAACAAAAATTTCAAAATTCCGTTATTATTTAACCGAATCAAGTAAGTCC
>DJBG01000117.1:10085-10491 GCA_002429965.1 Hungatella sp. UBA5982 | reverse complement strand
TAAATCCACTACATCCACATTCATATGAGCCACATATTTGGCAATGGTGCCGCCGCCGCCCTGGTCCACTGCGCCAAGCTCCCCGATCTGCCAGTAAATGCCCTCCTGCTCCATCATGGCGATGATCTTTGCCATAAGCTCCGCACTGGCATCGTTGGAACCTGATTTTCCCCGTACCCCGGTGTACTTGGTCAGGACGCAGCCTTTGTTTAAGAAGCAGGAATTGCGATCCTCATATACCTGGGCAAAGGTGGGATCATAGGCCGCATTGACATCGGAGGATAAGCAGATGGAATTTCTAAGCACCTTTCTTACATCCAACTGGGCCATAGCCGCCAGATCCTGAATGTAGTGAAGCACAAAATCAGAATCTAAACCGGTATTTCCCTCGGAACCGACTTCCTCT
>DJBG01000117.1:0-10014 GCA_002429965.1 Hungatella sp. UBA5982 | reverse complement strand
ACTTCCTCTTTATCCGCGAGAACGGTGACCGTAGTATACTCAGGCATGTTGGCATCGATTTCAGCCATCAGAGCCGTATAGGCGCATACCCTGTCATCCTGTCCATAAGCGCCGATAAGGCTGTGGTCCAGTCCTACATCACAGGCTTTCTGGGCCGGTACCAGTTCAATCTCAGCACGGAAGAAGTCCGCTTCTGTGATTCCATAACGGTCGTTAAGCAGCTTCAGAGCCAGAAGCTTCACAGGCTCCTTAAGCTCCGCCTCGTCAATAAAGGGAATTGAGCTGATGAGTACATTCAGTTCCTCGCCCTTTAATCCATCCCTTAATTTTCTATCATTTTGCTCTCCTGCCAGATGTGGAAGCAGATCCGTAACGCAGAAAACAGGATNNCCGTTTTTCTTTATGATCACCCCGTGGATGGCTAAGGGAACCGTTCCCCACTGGTATTTCCGGATCCCACCGTAATAATGGGTTTTAAAATAAGCCAGGTCATTTTTTTCAAAAACAGGGTTGGGCTTTAGGTCAAGCCTTGGGGAGTCGATGTGTGCGCCGTTGATGCGAAGCCCCTGTTCCATTCCAGCTTTGCCGAAGGTGGTTGCGATGATGGCCTTGCCCCGGTTTACATAGTATACCTTGTCGCCTGCCTTATAGCTCCTGCCGGCGTCAAAGGGTCGGTAACCCTGCATCTCAAGCATTGCCACAGCCTCTCTCACGCATTCCCGTTCGGTTTTTCCGTTATCCAGAAACCTTTTATAGCCCTCGCAGAACATCTCCGCTTCTTCACGCTGATAAGGCGCTTCCTTGGCGATATGCGGAAACTTGAATGTCAGTTCCTCCTGTAATTGTTGTCCTCTTGTTTTCTCCATTTATGATTCCTCCATAATTTTTCTTAAGGGCTTTTGCCCAAAGTGATCTTGTAACTGATTAACAGATTTCATCGCTGTCAAGGACCAGAGTAAACGGTCCGTCATTTAAAAGTTCTACCTTCATGTCGGCTCCAAAGCTTCCATGCTCTACCCGGTTTCCATAGGTCTTTAACCGCTCCACCACGTATTCATAGAGGCTGTTTGCAAGCTGCGGGCCTCCTGCCTTCACAAAGCTCGGGCGGTTGCCCTTCCTGCAGTCCGCATAAAGGGTAAACTGGCTGACCACCAGGATTTCCCCTCCTACCTCCTTTAGGGAAAGGTTGGTTTTCCCGTTTTCATCGGGAAAAATCCTTAGCTTATATATTTTATCAACCATTTTNNAATCTTCATATCCATTCTCCTGTCTATTTTAATACCAGTCTTAAGTATTCCAAAAGGCTCTCAGTGGCTGCTTGCCGGTACACGATCTCTCTGGCAAGCACCGGGTAATCTGTTATAATATTATCTACTCCCAGCATCTTCATCCGCTCCATTTCACTTTTGTTGTTCACTGTCCAGGCATGAACCGCTTTTCCCTTTTTATGGGCGGATTCCACCAGCCTTTCGCTTACAAAGCTGGAACGGAGGCTGATAAAGTCGATGGCATCGCTGGAATAATAATCACCATAGGCGGCTGAAATTATATATCCGGTGCGGATATCAGGATCCAGCTCCTTGATCCTGCTAAGATAGGACAGGCGGACAGAGGTCACCACGCACTGTTCCTTCATCTGGTATTTCTCAATCAGTTCCCGGACCTTATCCGGAAGCTCACTTCTGCTTCCTAAGTCCTTGATCTCAATGTTTATATTGATCCGTCCCTTGCAGAATTCCATGGTTTCCTCTAACGATGGGATCCGTTCGCCCTCGTAATCGGCAGAAAACCACTTTCCCACATCTAAGTGCCGCAATTCCTCAAAAGTATAGGAGCTTACGGTACGGTTTATCCCTGTCACTCTTTTTAAGCTGATGTCATGCCCCAGCACCACCACGCCATCCTTTGTCTCCTGGACATCGATTTCCACAAAGTCCGCCAGGTCATCAACGGCCTTTGCCATGGCTGCCATGGTATTTTCAGGGGCCTCCCTGGAGCTGCCCCGGTGGGCGGTGATCTGAATCATGCTGAGCATGTCGGTGGTAATTGCGGAACCGTTCCGCACTACCCCAAAGATGGAAAACAGGCTGAATGCCGCCGCTGCCGCCATGAACAGGGCTGCCAGCTTCCTGTCTCCATATCTGCTGCCGGAATAATCGCTGCTTTTGCTTCTTTTTGCAAAATTGCTGGTAAAGCTGAAATACTGGACGCTTAATGCCCCCCAGTTTCCCACAGTAAAGAATATGCTGGTTAAAAAGATCAGAACCAGCTCGATCCGGTCGCATGCCGCCGGAAGGATGGCAAGGGCCAGGCTGTTGTCCGTAAACAGGGTCACTCCTACTGCAGCAATCAACACACAGAATGAATAGACCAGCCAAAGTCCCACCACTGTCACCGCGTAATAGATGGTCAAAAGGATTACAACCTTAAATATCCGGCGTCTTAAAAGCCATAAGCTTCTAAAATACCCATCCCGGAAACTCTTCTGTTCCACCATGCAGGCGTGGAAGGTATAGACTCCAGGAATGACTATCGCCAGAAGCAGCATCAGTAAGATGGCCAAAGACATCTTTCCCACAGGCTTATTTAAAATCTCGGATATAACAAAATTAAGAGGCTTTACATGGGTCAGCATCTGATATATGAGATACAGGTTTACTAGCCCGTAATCCGCCAGAATGAGTAGCCCTAACCGCCAGTTTTTTCTGCGGATCTCATGGGCCAGCTTAATAAAACCGCCTGCCAGGATCTCCCCCAGCTTCAGTTTCCGGGAATAGTAGGCTCCCTCGAATAACGTAAGGAGGCAGCCGGTCTCCAGGGTGAGAATCAGGATTCCGATGAACGTCAACGCGGCTGTAATAAGGATCGTCCAGGGCTTTACCAGAAAATATCCGATGTTAGCAGCAGTCAGATAGCTGTATCCTGCCATGCGCAGCGCAAATAAAAGGCCTTTGTTTAAGAGAAGCAGGTACAGGGTCATGGTGACCAGCCGGAACAGCAATTCAAAAACAAACGCATTCTTTTGATTGAACTTTATAATCTTCCAAGTGTCTTTTGTCAATATACTCATACGATAACCTTCTTTTTGCGGAGAGAGTTAAGAAAAACACGCATAGCCCGTGCAAAAAGCAGCCTCAGCGAATGGAATCGTCAAGGCTGCACTTTTTAAGTCAAATCGTCCTCATCCATCATGTCCTCTCCTGCTGTCTCACGCTGCTGCGCCTCGCTCAGCTCCAGAATCGCCTGGTTTAAGGAAAACATCTTCCCATCAAGCATATNNCCACATCCGCACAGGCTTTCAGCTCCTGCTGCAAGTATGCCGGTGCATTGCCTTCAAACTTATAATATATCTTATGCTCCAGGCTTGCCCAGAAATCCATGGCAATCGTCCTGATTTGAATCTCCACTTTAGTGTCCACCGGCCCATCTGTCAGATAGATAGGAATGGTTACCACCATATGATAGCTTTTATAACCGTTAGGCTTTGGATACTTTATATAGTCCTTCACATAAAGAACTGTAACATCGCTCTGCTTTGTTATCATCTCCGCAATCTGGTAAATATCCGATGTAAAAGAACAGATAATCCGTATCCCTGCAATATCATTTAATTTTTCCACCATGTTGTCAATGGTCACGTCATAGCCGTACCGCTTCAGCTTTTTTACAATGCTGTCCGGAGTCTTAAGCCTTGACTTGATGTGTTCAATGGGATTGTAATTGTAAATATGCACAAACTCGTTATTAAGTATCTCAATTTTTGTACTGATTTCCTTTAATGCCGAATCATACAAAAACATCACTGATTTCCACTGATCGACCTGGTTAAATGATTTGGGAATATTCATTCCACATTCCCCCTCTCTCTCGCACCCGCATTTCCAACTAAGCAAAACACACAAAGCGGGTTTTTCTTAGTTGCCGCGGCATTCGCCAAATGAATATGCAAGCATATTCGTTGGGCTCATTGCTCGCGCAAAAAAAGCCTGTAAGACCACAAACCGACGTCTTACAGGCTTTCAACCTTATTCTGTCTGTTTTGTATCCCATGGGCAAAACAGGTACACGAAATAGAGGAAAGACCCGTGGCCTTCCTGATCCGACTCCTGTTTTTCATATTAAACTGCCTTATGCTCCATGATTAAATACAATTAACAAACACACACATCCTATCATTTATACTTCCATCACTATATCACGGAAAGAAAATCCAGTCAATCTTTTTTTCTTTTCCCTATTGACATGGTGAAATGCATCGCATATAATGTACTTGTTCATTAAGTACATTATACAACACTAAGGAGGCCTACTGTGGAGATTATAATCAGCAGTAATACAAATAAGCCCATTTATGAGCAGATCACTTCGCAAATAAAAGCGCTGATTATGAGCGGAGAGCTTCAAACCGGCGACCCAATTCCATCTATGCGGGCATTGGCTAAATCCATTCATGTCAGTGTCATTACCGTACAACGAGCCTATGAAGATTTACAACGGGACGGTTTCATTGAAACAACCGTTGGGCGAGGCAGTTTTGTATCGGCACAAAACAAAGATTTCTTTCAGGAAGAACAACAGCGAAAAGCTGAGGAACATCTGCAGGAGGCCGTTTATATTGCCCGGACCAGCGGTATATCACTGGGCAAACTGATAGAATTATTGACCATGTTTTACCAGGAGGAGGAGTAAAAATGGAACCGATTTTGCAAGTTGAAAATCTGACGAAACAATATCCTGATTTTAAATTGGATCATGTATCATTTTCCATTCCCAAAGGTTCTATTATGGGATTGATCGGTGAAAACGGTGCCGGTAAAAGTACCACAATCAATGCGATCCTGGATCTTATCCAAAAGGACGAAGGATTGGTTAAGTTTTGGGGGCAGGAGCTTTCTTCCGATCCCAGAAACATCAAAGAAAACATAGGAGTCGTGTTTGACGGCATCAACTTCTATGAAACCCTTACGCCGGCCAAAATCGGCAGGATCTCGGCGGCTGCCTATAAGCAGTGGGATGAAACCGCCTACGATAACTATCTGAAAAAATTACAGCTTCCTCCCCGCAAAGAGATCAAAACATTTTCCAGGGGAATGAAAATGAAACTTAGCATTGCCGTTGCGCTTTCCCATAAACCGAAGCTTCTGATTCTGGATGAAGCAACCGGCGGGCTTGACCCGGTCATGCGTGACGATATGCTGGATTTGTTTCTGGACTTTGTACAGGATGAGAACCATTCGATCCTGATGTCGTCCCATATTTCTACGGATTTAGAGAAGGTGGCAGATTATATCACCTTTATTCATAAAGGGAAGGCCCTATTCTGTAAAGAAAAGGATGAATTGCGCTACCAATATGGAATCATCCGGTGCAAAACGGATCAGTTCAATGCCATCGATAAATCAGAGATCCTTGCTTACCGGAAACGCGACTATCAATGGGATGTGCTGGTGGCAGACAAGGAAAAGGCCCGCCGTAAGTATAAGACGGCAGTGGTGGATGATGCCTCTATTGACGATATCCTTCTACTCTATGTGAAGGGAGACCAGGTAAAATGAAGAGTTTGATCTTAAAAGATTTATATAACATCGGGCATAATGCCAAGTCCATGATTTTTATGCTGCTGGTTTTAGCTTTCGCTCTTATTCCTTCCACCGGAGTGGAGGGTTATATTATCATGAGCGGCATTCTATGCAGTATGATGATCATCACGACATTCAGCTTTGATGATCAATCCAAATGGATGAAATACGCTATGGTTATGCCGGTTACCAAAAAGGATATAGTGATCAGCAAATTTATTGTTCTTCTTATTTTCTCAGCCATTGGCGCTGTCACCGGACTGGTAATTGGCACAATAGGCGGCATCATTGCGCATAAGGATATTTTCAGCAGCGTAAATAACATTTTTACACTTCTGTTTACCGGTGTTGCGAGCCTGGTAATTTCAGAAATTGCGGGAAGCATGTCAATTCCTCTTCTGTTTAAATTCGGCGCGGAAAAGGCCCGTATATTATTGCTTGTTTCCTGTTTGATTCCTGCTGCCATCTTCTTTGGCATCTATAAGCTGTTCACCTTGCTGGGTGTTTCATTTACAGAGCATTCAATATTTATCCTTCTGTGCTGCTCTCCGTTTATAGCACTGGTCTGGAACTTTTTAATGTATAAAATCAGCTATGCGCTCTTTGCCAGGAAGGAACTTTTATATTAGCCGATGGAAGCACCAATGGTTTACCATTTAACAATGCTTCTGCTAAATGATCCCCTGTATACACAAGCTTTAAGGAGAAGAAAGGAATATCCGTGAGTAACAGTTCAAAGAAAATACGGTCGCCTTCCCAAAGAGACAGCCTGCCTATTTCTTCCTTTGGGATCCATTTAAGCTCTCCTTCCGCGCATTCGGTCAAGGTCCCTTCATATTCGTCTGCGGTGTATAAAAACATGTACTCATCCGGATATTTGTCTGACACAAAGGTGATAATGGCCCTAAGCCGGTAGGAAGTCAGGGATAATCCGGTCTCTTCCTTGACCTCCCGTAAAAGACATTCCTCCGGGCTCTCTCCTTCCTCCAAATGGCCTCCCACCCCCAGCCACTTGTCCTGGTTCATATCGTCCTTCTTTTTAATCCGGTGCAGCATTAAATAGCTCTCTTCCCGCTGGATATAACAAAGTGTTGTTAAATTTTTATGCCCCATTCTTTTATCCTCCATAGTTAAGATTTATTTCCCCTTAGGCTCCGGGTCTGGTTCTCCATATTCCTCTGTGAGAAATTCCAGGAACTGCCTGCTGGCAAAGGGGAGAATTTTCTTATCCTTAAAAACAACGCCAATGGTTCTGGCTAATGGCGGGTCGATATCTCTTACCGAAATATGATAATCCACACGGTTTAATATAAGTTCTGATAAAATCCCGGCTCCCAGCCCCTTTTCGATCATTGCCATGATCGTATAATCATCGTGGACGATATACTGGATATTAGGTTCGATTCCATGCTCACGAAAGTATTCCATGGGCTCATTTAAACTTCCTTCCTCCAGAAGAATAAAAGGTTCTGATGCCAGTTCCTTCAGCCCGATCTTCTTATGCCTGGCCAGTGGATGGGAAGGGGGAAGGACGGCCAGCATGGGATCCTTCTTTAACGGAATGGTCTTAAGCTCCTGATCCCGCACTGCCTGAGGATTGATGAGGCCAAAATCCACACTTCCCTCCTTTACCAGCTGCTCAATGGCTGTATAATCCCCTTGGTAGAGTTCAAAGCTCACCAACGGGTACTTCTCCTTAAACGTCTTAATTAATCCAGGCAGCCAATGACAGGATACGCTGGCAAAGGTACCGATCCGGATGGTGGCATTCTGGATTCCTTCCATCTCTTTTCGCTTCTCCGTAAGCTCCCTGTAAGCATGGTATATATTTTTTATATAGGGTAAAAGCTCTGCTCCATCAGGAGTCAGTACCACTCCTTTTTTGGAACGGACAAACAGTACGGTACCAAGTTCTTCCTCTAAAGACTGCACCATCTGACTGATGGCTGACTGTGTATACCCCAGCTCTTCGGAAGCCCTGGTAAATCCTCCTGTTTCCACAATCTTCATAACTGCCCGGTACCGCTTCATGTTTCCAGCTCCTTATCATTAGTTTTTCTAATGTTTTCATTATAAACATTTGTTTTACTGATGTAAAGGTTCATGGTATATTTTTATAAGCATGATAAGGGTGTCACGCCCTATGAGGGAGGAGCATTATGAATAACAGAAGAGAACAGATAAAATCCGGGATAAAGGATGGGATCCCCATTTGTCTTGGTTACTTTGCCGTATCCTTTACCTTCGGGATTATGGCATTAAATTATGGACTGTCACCGTGGCAATCCATTGTAATATCCCTTACCAACCTGACATCAGCAGGGCAATTTGCCGGCCTGGGTATTATCACAGCAGGCGCTCCCTTCGCTGAAATGGCCGTTGCACAGCTGGTCATCAATCTACGCTATTGTCTCATGTCCTGCTCCCTTTCCCAAAAACTCAACAAAACAACCCCATTTTATCACCGCCTGCTGCTCGGCTACGGAATAACGGATGAAATCTTCGGTGTTTCCATGTGTAAGCCTGGTCCGTTAAACCCGTGGTACTGCTACGGTCTGTTTCTGCTGGCCATTCCAGGCTGGACACTGGGAACCGCCGCCGGTGCTTACTTTGGGCGCCTTCTGCCTCAAAGAGCTTTAAGCGCTTTGGGCGTAGCTTTATATGGAATGTTTCTGGCAATTATCATTCCGCCAGCAAAGAAAAACCGGGTCTTGGCAGGGGTGACCGCCGTTTCCATGGNNACAGGATCTCTTCCGGATACAGGCTGATCATACTGACCGTTGCGATTGCAGGAGCCGCTGCAGCCTTGTTCCCGGTATCTGACACTATGGAGGTTTCCCATGAATAACCGAATCTATCTTTACATACTGGTCATGGCAGCAGTTACCTATTTAATCCGTGTCCTTCCCCTGACCCTGATCAGGCGGGAAATAAAGGTTCCCTTTATCCGGTCTTTCCTTTACTATGTTCCTTATGTGACCTTGTCGGTAATGACCTTTCCTGCCATTCTTACGGCTACTAAAAGCATATGGCCCGGCGCTGCGGCGCTTTTGACGGCTGCCTTTCTGGCTTATAAGGAGAAAAGTCTGTTTCAGGTTTCCATAGCCGCCTGCATGGTTGTTTTTGTAATGGAGTTCTTCCTGTGAACAACTTCCTAAACAAACTATTACAAAGAATTTAGTTTTTCTTAACGTCCTAAACAAACAAGGATTGACTTAAAGTTAACATTAAGGTTTATAATCATCTCACAGCATTGCGTAAATCTAGCTAAGCAACCTGAATTTGGAGTTGCTTTATGAAAGCGGCTCCCCATATCCGAAAGGAGGAATCTATATGCAATACAACAATTTGCCGGGAACAAGTATTAAAGTTTCTTCAATAAGCCTTGGCACGATGATGTTTGGCGCTCAGACCAGCGAAGCTGACAGCCTCGCCATCATGGATTATGCCTGCGGCCAAGGTGTAAACTTTTGGGACACTGCCAATGTGTACAATCAGGGCGAAAGTGAACGCATCGTCGGCAAAGCCCTGAAAGGACGGCGGGATAAAATTATCCTCGCTACGAAAGTAAACGGCCAGATGGGCGAAAACCCGAATGACAGGGGACTTTCACGCCGCAATATTATCTCCGCCGTGGATGCCAGCTTAAAGCGCTTAAATACGGATTATATTGACCTTTATTATATGCATGCTCCTGATTATGAAACAAAAATCGAGGAATCGTTGGAGACAATGTCCGGCCTTATTAAGTCTGGAAAGATCCGCTACATCGGCGTCAGTAATTTCGCCGCATGGCAGATTGCCGATATGCTGGCTATCTGCGATATGCGGGGATATATCGCGCCAGTCATCACGCAGAACGTATATAATCTCATTACGCGCGGCGTGGAGACGGAACTCGTTCCGTTTTTACAGGCGCATGAGCTGGGAATGGCGGTATACAACCCTATCGCAGGCGGGCTTCTGGCCGGAAAGCACAAGCCAGGCACCCCCGTGGAGAATACCCGCTTTTCTAACAGCGAAACCTACTATAAACGTTATTGGTCAGATGAGAACTTTGCAGCGGTGGATAAGCTGACAGAAATTGCATCAGAGCATGGCATGAGTCTTCTTGAACTCTCCATGAAATGGTGTGCAGNNACGCTATCCCAGATAGAACAGAATATTGCTTCATTGGAGGGTCCCGTGCTTAATGACGACGTATTGCAGGCTTGTGATGCTGTATGGCATACTCTGGCGGGTACATACTTTGGATACAATCGTTGACAATGTTGGGGACTAAAAAGGAATTGGCAAAATGACATGCCTTAGAAATTAATAGAAAGGAATTAATATATGAAAAAGATAGTGATAACCGGAACTGCGGGTCTTCTTGGGCCCTATGTAGTTCGGCATTTTTTAGAACAGGGATATGAGGTATTGAGTGTAGACAGAA
>DJBG01000025.1 GCA_002429965.1 Hungatella sp. UBA5982 | reverse complement strand
TATTGATATTAAACATCATGGTCCGTGAAGCGTTGGAGTAATCTGTTGCGTGAACCCGTCCTTTCGTCAGCTTCCAAATCAGCCATGTTTCTACGGTTCCGAATAAGAGTTCCCCTCTTTCAGCCCTTTCTCTTGCTCCCTCCACGTTGTCCAGGATCCATTTTAATTTGGTTCCGGAAAAATAAGCGTCAATGACCAGGCCGGTTTTGGAGCGGAAGGTGTCGACCAATCCTTTAGCCTTTAAGGAGTCACAGTATTCGGAAGTTCTGCGGCATTGCCATACGATTGCGTGATAGACGGGATCGCCAGTTTCCTTATCCCATACGATAGTAGTTTCTCTCTGGTTTGTGATGCCGATCGCAGAAATATCTTCTGCAGAAGCACCTATTTTGGACATGGCTTCCACTGCAACCCCCAATTGCGTGGACCAAATCTCATTTGCATCGTGCTCCACCCAGCCGGGTTTTGGAAAATACTGAGTAAATTCNNACGCTGCAGATTTCCCCTTTTTCATTGAACAGAATACACCGGTTACTTGTTGTGCCCGCATCCAATGCCATTACATACTTTGCCATAAAAAATCTCCTTTTCCTTTTATTTTTAATCATTATAGGAAAACCCTGGCGAAAAAAGAAGAATAGGTAAGTAAAGAATGGATTATGTAAGTAAGAAATACAGGTCCGCTTATTTTACTTACAAAATGTATTCAATACTTGCCAATGATTCCGCTCACTTCTGATCTATGATAAATTATTATCAATGTAAGAGGTTGGGAGGTTTTATACCATGGTTTACAGCTATTATCCGGGCTGCACATTGAAGGCAAAAGCGAAGAAACTGGACCGCTATGCAAGGGATTGTGCCCAAATATTTGAGATTGAGCTGGAAGAGATAAAAGACTGGCAATGCTGCGGAGGCGTCTACCCTGGGATGGCAGACGAACTGGCTACGCGCCTTTCTCCTGTGCGCGCATTAAGGGAAGCCGGGGATAAAAAGCAGGATCTGGTGACTGTATGCTCTGCATGTCATCACGTGATAAAAAGGGTCAATGAGGATGTAAAGACCTCCGGAGAAATGAGGAGGAAGATCAACGCCTATCTGGAACCTGATAATGGTTATGAAGGTGAGACAAAGGTGATCCACTACTTAGAACTGCTTCGCGACCGGANNAATGAATTTTGACGATCCGGAAAATCCAACGATTATGGAAGAATTTCTCCTTGCAATCGGTGCCCAGCCGGTTCATTACGCTTTAAAAAATGAGTGCTGCGGCGGGTATGTGACCGTGGAAGATGAGGAATTTGCTTCTGAAAAAAGTTCCTCTATTATGGAAGCTGCTATGGACCGGGGCGCGGAAGGCATGATTACGGCCTGTCCGCTGTGTAAATACAATCTGGAAAATGGCGGTCTGAAAAAGGGCATTCCGGTCTACTATTTTACGGAACTTTTCGCGGAGGCTTTGGGAGTGAAAGAACAGGAGGAAGGAACGTGAGGGAAGAAATTTTAAGGATCAGCGGTGTGAATCCCTTAAAATGCATGAAATGCGGAAAATGTACCGCTTCCTGCCCTGCATTTGAAAAGATGGAATATCACCCTCATCAATTTGTGGAAATGGTTCAAAACGATCAAATAGCTCCTCTTTTGGAATCGGAATCCCAGTATTACTGTATGTCCTGTCTGGTCTGTGAGGAGCGGTGCCCCAGAGGGGTAAAGCCCCAGAAACTCATAGAAGCCGTCCAGGTTTTAAAGCTTAGGGCGTTGGAAGGCAACCGGCTGAAACCCCAGGATGTGGCAAAACGGCTGGATCCTTCGCTTCCCCAGCAGGCCCTTATGGCGGCATTCAGAAAGTACAGCAGGTGACAAAAGAAAGGAAGGGAAGAATTTGCAGAAAATAGGAGTTTTTGTCTGTTGGTGCGGAAGCAACATTGCGGCTACTGTGGATGTAAGTGAGATCGTAGGAGCTGCAAAGGAAGAACCAGGCGTTGTTTTTGCATCTGATTATTCCTACATGTGTTCGGAAGCCGGCCAGCTTATGATCCAAAACGCCATAAAGGAAAAGGGGCTGACCGGAATCGTAGTGTGCTCCTGCTCTCCGCGCATGCATGAGGCCACGTTCCGCAAAGCTGCACAGGCTGCGGGTCTGAATCCTTACATGGTGGAGATCGCCAATATCAGGGAGCAATGCTCCTGGATCCATAAAAATAAAGAAGAAGGAACGAAAAAAGCAATTCTTTTAGCAAAGGCGGCAATCGCCAAGGTCCACTTCAACGAACCACTGACAGCGGGGGAAACCCCGGTGACAAAGCGGGCTCTGGTGATCGGAGGAGGAATTGCGGGAATCCAGACTGCCCTTGATATTGCGGATGCAGGCTATGACGTTGACATTGTAGAGAAATCACCTACCATAGGCGGAAAAATGGCTCAGCTTGATAAGACTTTTCCCACTTTGGACTGTGCGGCCTGTATCCTCACGCCTAAGATGGTGGATGCAGCAGCCCACGAGAAGATCCGTTTGTTTACCTACAGTGAAGTGGAGAAGGTAAAAGGCTTTGTGGGTAATTTTACCGTAGACATCCGGAAAAAAGCCAGAAGCATACTGGAAGAGAAGTGTACGGGCTGCGGAGCGTGTACGGAGAAATGTCCTTCTAAAAAAACGGGAAACGAATTTAACGAAAGGTTAGACAACCGGACTGCTATTTATATCCCCTTTGCCCAGGCAATCCCCAACATACCGTCCATTGACAGGGAAGCCTGCATTCATTTTAAGACCGGTAAATGCGGCTTATGCCAAAAGACCTGCGGCGTGGGAGCCATTGACTTTGACCAGCAGGATGAGATGATCACCAGGAAATACGGAGCCATTGTGGCTGCCACAGGGTTTCAGCCCATATCTCTGGAACGGTTTGACGAATTCCAGTATTCCAAAAGTCCCGACGTCATCACTTCTTTAGAACTGGAACGGCTGATGAATGCCGCCGGCCCCACAAAGGGAGAGCTGGTAAAGCCTTCCAGCCGCAAGCACCCGGAAGATATGGTATTCATCCAGTGCGTCGGCTCCCGGGGGGAATCCTGCAGGGAAAAGAGTTACTGCTCCAAGATCTGCTCCATGTACACGGCCAAACACGCCATGATGATCCGTGACAAATATCCGGACATCAATGTTCATGTATTTTACATTGACGTACGCACACCGGGAAAGAATTTCGACGAATTTTACCGCAGGGCAGTGGAAGATTACGGCGTTGATTACCGGAAGGGAATGGTGGGAAAGGTGATGGAGCAAAAGGACGGTAAGCTGCTGGTACAGGCATCCGACTTACTGACTGGAGAACAGCTTCTGCTACATACGGATATGGTGGTGTTGGCAACGGCTATAGAGCCGGATAAATCAGCCAGGGCTCTGGCCACGATGCTTACGGCCAGCATGGACACCAACGACTTTTTTACAGAGGCCCATCCAAAACTGAGGCCCGTGGAAAGTCCCACTGCAGGAATATTCTTATCAGGAACCTGCCAGGGTCCCAAGGACATCCCGGAGACAGTGGCCCAGGCAGGAGCAGCCGCAGCAAAGGTCATCGGACTTTTGAGCAGGAAGAAGCTTCTGAATAACCCTCAAGTAGCCAAGGCAGAGGAACGTTTGTGCAGCGGTTGTTCGGGCTGTTCCAAAGTCTGTCCTTACGGAGCGATTGACTACGAAGTGAGAGAAGTCCGGGATCATGGAGTCAGGCAAATGCGGAGGTTAGCTATGGTAAACGAGGCGGTGTGCCAGGGCTGCGGAGCCTGTACGGTGGCCTGTCCATCCGGAGCCATGGACCTAAAAGGATTTACCGCAAAACAGATTATGGCGGAGGTAGATGCGATATGCAGATAGAAGATAACAGCAACAAGGAGTTCCGGCCACTCATCCTGGCGTTTTGCTGCAACTGGTGCAGCTATGCAGGGGCCGATCTGGCGGGTTCCAGCCGCTCTTCCTATCCGGCAGAAGTAAAGATTATCCGGGTTCCCTGTTCCTGCAGGGTGAATCCCTTATTCCTGTTAAGGGCCTTTGAAAAGGGGGCAGATGGTGTGATCTTAGCCGGCTGCCATCCGGGTGACTGCCATTATTCTACAGGCAATTACTATACCAGAAGAAGGATGGCCCTTTTGTTTGACATGTTGGACTACCTGGGAATCGAAAGGGAAAGAACCAGGGTGGAATGGATTTCCGCAGCAGAGGGTGCCAAGTTCTCTGCGACCATGAATGCCTTCACCCAGACGATAAAAGAACTGGGACCAAACAGAAAGCTGAGGGATTTACGATGCATGCCATAGAAGAGACCATAAAAGAAACGTGTAAAAAGCTCTGGGATGATGGAGAGATAAACCGGATTCTGGCATGGGAAAAAGGACTCTTTGACTATGACGCGGCTCCTGCCCTGTTCCGGAGCCGGGAACGTATTTCCCGTCTGGTCTACAATGAGCACTGCGGGGGAAACTTAAGCAAATTCCTGATAAAAGAAATGGAAAAAGAAGGAAAGGTACTGGTCCTTTTAAAGCCCTGCGATACATACGGATTTAACCAGCTTTTATCGGAGAAGCGGGTAAACCGGGAAAAGGTTTACATTCTGGGCGTTCCCTGCGGCGGAATGAGGGATGAAAAGGGTCTTCTCTTCAAATGCCTTTCCTGTAAGGGCAATGATTTCAAAGCTTTTGACCAGATCATAGAATCGGACTTATCCGTTCCGGCTCCGGTCCCCTCCGGAGAAGAAGAGAAATTAAACCAGATGACTGCAGAAGAACGTTTTGCTTTTTGGCGCGGACAGCTTTCCAAATGTATCCGCTGCAATGCCTGCCGCAACATATGTCCTGCCTGCAGCTGCATCAAATGCGTGTTTGACAACCAGGATTCCGGAATAGAGGCAAAGGCCAATTCCGATGCTTTTGAAGAAAATCTGTTTCATATGATAAGAGCCTTTCACGTGGCAGGAAGGTGTACGGACTGCGGGGAGTGCAGCCGGGTCTGTCCCCAGAACATTCCCCTTTATTTGCTTAACCGGAAACTGATTGAGGAGATTAATGAACGGTACGGAACTTATCAGGCAGGAGAAAATCCTGAAGCCAGGTCTCCGTTAACGGATTTTAAGGAGTCTGATCCGGAAGTTTCGGCCGTAAATGGGAAAGGGGGTGTGTCTTAATGTTAAAAATGCCATTGAAACGTCTTGATGAGCTTTTTTTGGAACTTTCAAAGGAGCACAAAGTATTTGCTCCCATGGAAAAGGCGGGGAGTGTCTCGTTTTTTCCGTGGAAAAAGGGAGATACCGTATGTCTTGATACTCTTTTAACAGATCATGCACCCAAGTCCTTTTTCTTTCCCCAGTCGGAAACTTTATACCGCGCCCGGAGAGAAGAGGGAAGTCTTTCCATTATTCCCGAAGAGGCGGAGGAAAACAGCGCTGTTTATTTTGGTGTAAGAGCCTGCGACCGGAGNNGCCCTGCGATTCCTGCTATGAGTCCAAAAGAAGGAATGGGTATGTGGTAACTCTGGCCTGCGAAAATCCAGAAGACACCTGTTTTTGTCAAACCTTCGGCATCGACCCGGCCTGGCCGGGAGGGGATGTGTCCCTTTGGATCGCAGACGGAGAACTTTACTGGAAAAGCCTGACGGAAAAGGGAGATGCATTGACGGAATTAGTCGAAGCTTTGTTTGAGGAGGGAGACCGCAAAAAAGCAGAAGAGCAGAAAGTAAAGATCAGGAAAAAGCTGGAATCTCTGCCCCTTAAGGATTTGAGTTTAGGACGGTTTGAGCATAGGGATTCCTCCATGAATTTGTTTGAGTCAGAAAAATGGGAATCCTTATCCGACACCTGCTTAGGCTGCGGGATCTGCACATTTTTATGCCCTACCTGCCAGTGCTATGATATATGCGACTACGACGCAGGTCATGAAATCAGGAAGTTCCGCTGCTGGGATTCCTGCATGTATCCGGGTTTTACGGAGATGTCCCATGGGAATAACAGAAACAGCCAAATGCAGCGGTTCCGTCAGAGATTCATGCATAAGCTGGTATATTTTCCGGAAAACAACGGCGGAGTATATTCCTGTGTGGGCTGTGGAAGGTGTCTGCGCAAATGCCCGTCTTCCTTAAATATTGTCAGAGTGATAAAAGCTCTTGGAGAGTCAGACGCCGAAGGAGGAAACGATGAGTAACAGAACCAATGTATTGATTCCGGGAATCGGTGTGATTACAGATGTAAGAAGAGATACACCGGATGTGAAAACCTTCCGCGTAAACGGGTCAGAGGGAAGAAAACCCTTTGAGCATATNNACAATGTGCCATGCTTTCCATTCCAGGGGTTGGGGAAGCCATGTTTTCCATCACTTCCTCACCCACCAACAGGGATTACATGGAGTTTTCCATTAAAAAATGCGGCTGTCTCACCGACTGGCTCCACCAGATGGAAAAGGGGCAGGAAATTGCCCTGCGTGGACCATATGGCAATTTCTTTCCGGTTGATTCGGATTTAAAAGGAAAGAACCTGCTCTTTATCGCCGGGGGGATCGGAATCGCACCCCTGCGGTCTGTGATTCATTACGTCATTGATAACCGGGCGGATTACGGCTTGGTGGACATTGTTTACGGAGCCCGTTCGTCAGAGGATCTGGTGGATTTAGAAGAAATGAGGAAAGACTGGTCAAACGTGGAGGGCTTTTGCGTACATCTGACCATTGACCGGGCGGAAGAAGGCTGGGATGGGAACGTGGCCTTTGTGCCTGATTATGTCAGGGAGCTGAAATTTTCTAACAACAGAACCGCTTTGGTCTGCGGTCCGCCTGTTATGATAAAATTTGTGCTTCAGGCACTGGAAGAAATGGGATTTGCCAGTACTGAAATCTATACGACCATGGAACTTAAGATGAAATGCGGAGTGGGCAAATGCGGACGCTGCAACATAGGCTCTAAGTACGTCTGTAAGGATGGACCGGTGTTCCGTTATGATGAATTGGGCGTTCTGCCCTCTGAATATTAGGAGGTTGACCAATGAATGACATGATTACTGTTTATCTGTTCGGTAAAAAATACATGGTTCCGTCCAATTTAACCATAATGGGAGCAATGGAATACGCAGGATACCAGCTTGTGCGGGGCTGCGGCTGCAGGTGCGGCTTCTGCGGAGCCTGTGCCACGATCTACCGCATCAAGGGAGACAGGGAATTAAAGACCTGTCTGGCCTGCCAGACCCAGGTCCGGGAAAATATGTATGTAGCCACCCTCCCCTTTTTTCCTCTGGTAAAGGAGGTTTATGACGNNTCAATGAACAGGTCATGATGGAGCTGTATCCGGAAATCTACAAGTGCATCGGGTGTGCGGCCTGTACCAAGAGCTGTCCCCAGGGCCTGGACACCATGCAGTACATCGCATATGCCCAGAGAGGGGAATTGGAAAAATGTGCCGAAGAGTCCTTTGACTGTGTGATGTGCGGGATCTGTTCTTCCAGGTGTCCGGCCGGGATTTCCCATCCCCAGGTAGGCCTTTTGGCCAGACGGATCACCGGAAAATATCTGGCTCCGGAGGCAAGGCACTTAACCAACCGGGTAAGAGAGGTAGAGGCAGGTGATTTTACGGAGTTGATGGAAGCGATCATGGCAAAACCCCTGGAAGAACTGAAAAACCTTTATAATACCAGGGAAATCGAAAAGTAGGAGGAATAGACATGTTTACAGCCAAGATGATGGATTCCGTAAAAAAGGTCGAGGCCACCAGAAAAGAGCGGATGGAGACAGAGCCCCGGAGAATGACGGCCGAGGAAAAGGAAAAGCTGCTGAAAGCCTATCACCCGGATTATAAAGAGGAAGAGTTTGTCATACTGAAGGCAGGCCCCAATAAGGGAGAAAAAGTGCCCAGAGAACTGGGAGTCCTTTTGCAGGCAAGGAGCCGGATCAGGGACACAGTCGTGGATTTATCATCTCCGGATTACGATACGGACGTTCTGATTATAGGAGGAGGGGGAGCGGGCTGTGCGGCTGCCATTGAGGCTTCCAAGGCAGGGGCAGAGGTATTGATCGTCACGAAGCTCCGTCTGGGGGATGCTAACACCATGATGGCGGAAGGCGGGATCCAGGCTGCGGACAAAGGGAACGATTCTCCTCAGATCCACTACTTAGACGCCCTGGGAGGGGGACATTTCGACAACCGACCCGAGCTTTTGAAAAAGCTTGTTATGGAAGCTCCGGGGGCCCTTAAATGGTTAAATGAACTGGGCGTGATGTTTGACAAGGACAAAGACGGAAACATGATCACCACTCACGGCGGCGGCACTTCCAGAAAGCGCATGCACGCTGCGGCCGACTATACGGGTGCGGAAATCATGAGAGTGCTCCGGGATGAAGTATTAAACCTCCCGATTTCCGTGACTGATTATACCTCTGCCATTGAACTCATTTTAGATGAGGAAAAAAAGGCTGCGGGAGCAGTCCTTTTGAACATGGAAACAGGAGAACTTCTGACAGCCAGGGCAAAAACCGTTATCCTGGCAACAGGAGGAGCCGGACGGCTCCACTATCAGGGATTTCCCACCTCCAACCACTACGGGGCCACGGCCGACGGCCTGGTTTTAGCTTACCGGGCAGGGGCAAAGCTTCTCTATCAGGACACCCTTCAGTACCATCCCACGGGGGTTGCTTTTCCGGAGCAGATTTATGGGGCTTTGGTCACGGAAAAGGTCCGTTCCTTAGGCGCCATGTTAGTCAATGCCGGGGGTGAGGCTTTCATGCACCCATTGGAGACCAGGGATGTGTCCGCCGCCTCCATTATCAGAGAGTGCGCAAACGGGAAAGGGGTTGTCACTCCTCTTGGGAAGGGGATCTGGCTGGATACTCCCATGATCGATTTGATTCATGGGAAAGGAACTCTGGAAAAGCGTCTTCCCGGAATGATGCGAATGTATTTAAAATATGAAATCGATATGAGAAAAACCCCTATATTGATCTATCCTACCCTCCACTACCAAA
>DJBG01000024.1:46756-69927 GCA_002429965.1 Hungatella sp. UBA5982 | reverse complement strand
AGCCTTCAAACGTATATATATTCTCATTCGCTTTACAGTCAGTACAAATCCCTATCGGGGTTCCATCCTTTTGCACCACTCCATGATCATGCAAAATATCAAATGCTGTCAATTTACTTCCTCCGCTGCACCATAGAATAGAGCCTCTTTTTACATATTTATTTTCTTTCTGAAACTGACCATAAAATGCATAATGTTTGGCCATCAGCTCCTTGGCAGTTTGTTCATATTCCGTCACATCACCATTGCAGGCATCTTTCCATTCCTTATATTGTTTAATAAGATTTCCCTGAAATTTGAACACAAAATCTCCAATAAACACAGCCTCTTTGCTAACTGTAACTCCTGATTTAACCTTTGTCTTTTCATCCGTCATAATATTGCTCCTTTATGATCTAGGAAAACGTATTATATATCCTCCTCAACAGCCATGAATATCCGCTCAACAATCTCCATCCAGTGTTCCTTATCTTTTATATTACAGCTAAAGGTTCCATGAAGAACTGTCTTCCTCAGCCGGAGCAGATAAACACGGTTATAACTCTGCCCATCCAACTGGTATCCTTTATACTCAAACCAGCTCATCTCATTTCCCTGATCTGTTTTGGTATCTGTCTGATTCTTAATTATGATTGATGGATTGATATTTTCCAGGGCATTCTGGAATTGACCAATCATGGTTTTTATCTCTCCTTCTTTCAGCAGCACAGGCAATTCATTAAAACTGATATTTACTGTGCTGCTTAAGCTGGTTAATATAAGAGCAGGTGCTTCCTGAGAAGGGTATTTTGCTTTTTTTACTTCCTCCGGCATAACCACAAATTGATCTGGCAGCGGCATACGGACCGAAAAATCCGGTAAATCGATCTGCGTAAAAGTAACTAACTCCTCTCCTGCATATATCCCGGTTTCTAATGTGGTATGCATCTGCCGCTCCATTTTCCTTTTGGCATCCAACAATTCTTCATCAAAATAATCCATCATTCTTTCACTGCCTTTCTTCTACCCCTGACAGATGTTAAGTTCATCTGGGGTACTTATCGTGATTTGTCTGGCCCTTAACCGTACCTTTCCTTCTGCTGCTATTTTCAGTTCCTTTGATGTGCTTATAGTAATAGCGTGATCACTAAGGGATAGTCTATGGCTTCCTCCCTTGGAGAATCTTACAGTTTCCATTGACAGACTTATGGAATTTCCATCTTCAATATCCATAGCCCTGTCTTTATAAGAACGAGCCTCTTCCTGTTCTCTGTTTAAGCAGTGTATAACAGCCCCCTCCTGTTCATCCGCACCAAAGAAATATAAAAGCGCCCTTGCTCCCACTTCCGGCATGGCATAGAGAGCATTTCCCGTTTCCGGATACCAGGGAAAGAAATAATCTCCAGTATCCATTCCCTGATCAATATCCAACGCTATTTTAACTGATTCCCCTTTTATCTCTCTTATGCTTCCCCAAAGCCCCAGGCCGGCAGGATGATTCTCATGCTGTGAACCTGCCTGGCAGACCTCCATAATTTCCAACGTATATGTAAAAACCAATTCCCCCTGTTCGTAGCTACCCTTAACTTCCACGATTATCACTTTATGCCCCAGATAGGTCATCTGATCTCCGATTTTATAGTAATTCCTTCCTTCTGCCTGGAAGCGAATTCCAGCCTTCCTTCCAATAGAACATATCTCTACAGTACACTGCTCTTCCGACAACGCGGGTACATCGTTCCCCTTTCTCATCCCAAACCATAAATTTGGATATCCAGTTTCTATATCTGGAATAATATAATTTCCCAAGCGCCGCCCCAAGCGTTCTACAAATTGCCATGCCGTTTCTTCATAGCGAATGACTGGGCTTCCGGTCTTTTTGTCACTCCCTTGGTTACGTATCACCTGCCCACCTTCTGCCTGAACCGCCTCTCTGACCACTTCACCATAAGTCTTTGCCGGATCCAGGAAAGAGCGGCTGGATATCTGCCGGTCCAGAAGACAGGAGGCGGACATTGCCTCTATAAATAGCTGGCTGGTATTTCCTATGTTCTTTATCTCCGCTTCCACGATGTATCCGTGATAAATGGCCTGCATCTTCCCGTCAGACTCCAACCAGACTTTTACACGGCTGCTATAAGATTGTCCCGGATCCCACCGGAAACTCCTGTCTATATACCCCTCTAGCTTAAGCAGAGCATGGCAATCAGGTTTCCAGCAATAGTGAAAACTTACCACACGCAGCATCGGAATATCCATTTGCATCTTTAGATTACCTGCAAGTATAATTTCGATTTTTCCCCTACTTTCAATTAATTTATAGCATAACTTTGGCTCCCTGCATTTCAATGTCTCCGCCCAGATTCATTTCTGTATCACCCTGCTTTAGCCGTATTTTCTTTGGAGCGCTCATTTCAATAGAGGAGCTGGAGGTGGATATATTTAAGCTTCCTCCTGCCCGAACTGTCACAGAACCCTCGCTGACAATTTCAATTCCATTTTCATCAGACAGTTCAATATAAGTGCCGTCATTATTTGTCAATAAAATGCGTTCCGGGGAGAGCTGGATTTCTTTTCCCTCTTTATTTCTCCAGAACTTACGTTCTGGATTTTTTCTAAGCCCTGCTCCACTTTCATGATATGTACTGGCTACATATGCCTCCGGTTCCTTGGCAGTGGGGAAATAGAGCCTGACCGTATCCCCTATCTCCGGCATACAGTGCCAGCCTGTTCCATCCGCTGAGGAATACACTGTGGAAAAGGAATACCAGCAGGCTCCAGACTCCTCTTTATTCTCATCGCAGTATATTTTTATCTGCACCTTTTCATCCTTTACCTTTATCACACTTCCTGACAGAGAAACACCGGTTAAATGGCTATTATAGGATACTGGTTCCTGAATGCCTAATCGGGGTTTCATAAAGTAGGTATGATACAGCTCATTTCCTTTTAGGCAAGTCTCCATCTTCCAAATGAACAGATCCCTTCCATCCACGGTTCTCCTCTCCCCTAATTTATAGATTTCTCTGCTTTCCCAGATATAAGACATGGTATCCTCTGAATGAATAGAAATTCCATGATTTTTCTTATGCCAGTATTCCTTCATGTCGTATTGGGTTTGATATTCGCTGGGGAGAATTTCTTCCATTATTTTTCTATCCGGTATTCCAAAGTGGTATTTTGTTCCCTTGGTCGAGCAATCTGCAAACACCACAGTATGATTCATAGACGCTAACCGTTTTATGAATTCCCAATCAGTTTCCCGATACTGTATGATAAAATGACGTATTGCCTTCCCTTGACCCTCTGTCACAATTTTGGCAGCATCTTCATATTCCCTTGTACAAATATCCAACAGATTATTATAGGTCAGTTCTTCTTTCTGGAAGCTCCTTATATGCTCTTCATAATCCATAAGTTGAGTGCCGGAACAAAGGTTTATAACTACAATACAGGTTCCATCCTTTATCTCAAGCCGGAGCTGCTCAATGACTCCATAAAACAGAATGGTTTCTTCCTTTGCAGTTACTGCAACCACCTGTGCCCATGTCTGTCGTCTTCCGATCTTCATATAATCTTCTTTCCGATTAAAGGGAATCCTGCCTCTTACCTCCGCCAGTGCATGTTCATTAACTTTCTGGATAGACTTATAATCCAATATCTGAATTTCTTCAAACGGACGAATGATTAATTTCTCTTCTCTCATTTTATGCTCTCCTCCTAATCTTTACTGTATAATTCTACCTCACAAAGACCAAGTCCAGTTATACCGCGACGGATCAGACTCTCTGCCATATCCATAGATAAGATAATATGTCTTTTTTTTGAACCTCTGACCCAGAAAAGATTTCTGTCCAATTTAAGCTTTTCTCCTTCTGCTTTTTCCGGCTCTGTAATATAAACTCCATTCCTATACTTCCTTTCTTGCAATTGGATACTCCGGGTCTCATCAAGAACGGGCAGATAATACATTCTTGATTCCTTTTTCAACTGGTCAACAAGTATAACGTTACAGAAAAAACAGCGTTCCCTATACATTTTTATAACTTCCTGAACCACTGGGGATACCAGTAGAAAAGGAAATAAAATAATATCTGTAAACATTGTATTCTCCGATGGTTCAATGATAAATTGCTGTATCTTAGGCAATTTAGGAAAACCATCAAGGCAAATATCACGCACATCAAATTTCCCATACCAGTCCTTCAGTTTGGGAGCATATTTTAACTCCGGTGAATTCTGCACCTCAAAGTATTTCATGGCTATCTCCTCCAAATTGTATAATGGCAGTCCGTATTTAAAACAACACCATCTCATCAAACTCCATGGTCTCATCCACATCGATAATCCCAAAATGGTGCTCCCAGAACAGGAACACCTGATAATTAATTGATAGGAACATATCTTGTAAAAAACCCAGCCGTTCCCGCTCCTTTTCTGTCTCTTTCATCCCAACATACACCAATACCTGCCTCACCGTCTCATTATTGGCATATACCAGAGAATCCGGGTACATACAGCGCATGACTTCCTGAAACAGATAAATGGACCCCCCGCACTGGTACAGCTTCAGAATCAGACGCAGCAATCGTCGGAGCTTTTCTTTCTCAAATTGATCTACCACTCTTGCTGCCTGGCTTCCGCACACGCCCTCTAACAGATCCTTTAATAAAAAACGCAGTGCATATTCCTGTTTAGACAGCCCCTGACGTAAATCCAGTTGTACCAAATAATGCATGGCGGTGTCAAAAAAGAGGTGTCTTGCCGCTTCAAATCCTTCCAGGTTGATATTAAACATTTCTGAAAACTCCTTGGAAAACCGGTAAAGAGGATTCATTTCCACCTTTTTCTCTTCCAATCCCCTGCTGTTAATTGTTTCCAGCGTTACCTCTGTATAAGGACTGCCATTCCTGACCGGTACATACCGTATCTCCTCACGCCGCATCCCTGCCTCGTCCGCAGCCAGGGTGGCTTCCCATGCATAATTCATGCCATCACTCCTATGCAGCGATATTCGTTGATTTCTAACTGCATCTGCGATATCACGAATTGGACCATACTGTCATTTAAGTAATGACCAGGCTCTTTTGCCCTGAATTTCAGCAACAGCACTTTCCGGCTTTCCATAGGGAAAAGCTCGTCCCGGACAAACCAGTTCATACCCTCTGTGTTTTGATAGCCTCTCGCATTTTCGCAAATTTCATATCCCACTACTTCAATGTAGTCCTGAATGTCCAGCTCCATGATCCGTCGGAATAAGTCCGTCTTTGTCATAAGCCGGACACGGCTGTTTTCCGCAAATCTCCGGATAAATGAATCTTTTTTATGATTAGTGACCAAAGGGAATTTATAGTCCAAAGAACGTATGGTTTCTTTCTGGATCATATGAAGTGCTTTCCAATTTTCAAAGGTTTCCTTTTGAGATTTAATCACAATCTTATTTTTCTCATGTCGGATTTCAAGGATGTCCTCATTAGTTTCAATCAGATATCCATCCCCTTTTTCTTTATCTTCCAGGGTAAACTCGTGCTCATAATAGACGTCGTTAATGCTGGGAAGCATGAAATCAGTGCTGTCGAACTTCACCCAATCCAGGTTCCAAAGGGGGATTAGCCCATAACGGATAAGCTTCTTAAACTTACCAAATTCAATATCCGAATTTTCTAGAATACTGTTTTTCATCCCTTTTTCCAATACTTCCGGGCTGATGTAAATATCATAAAATTTACCCAGATAAGCAGTATTGATGGTTTCCCACGGGATATGATTATCCTGGAATACCTGGTACAATCTTTCCAACGTGTCCGGATAGCGTTTTACCGGCTGGATATAGAAATCGGCTTCCTGTTTCTCTCCGTTTCGATCTAATGTACCAGTAAAATACCTGATCCCCTCAAATTCTTTCCGTCCATCTTCGCCCGACTCCAGGAAAATGGTTCCAATCCAGACCTGTTTTTCATCGGAAAGAACCTCAGCCAGCTTTTCCTCTTCTAAGTCTAACTCATCCACAGGATACAAAGTTCTGTTTGTTGGATCATAATGATCGCGCTTTACAATGGTCATTACTGTCTCATACTGGTTGTCCGCTATTTCCAGTTCCTCATATACCCTCCGTTCCAGTTGATAGTACTTGGCTTCCATACATCGGATTACCTTTGAAAGCCCTTCCACCAGTACCTTCTTTGCATACCACCGTTCATCCAGATCATCAATTTCTCGCAACCGCTCTTCGATATACCTCTCAAAATCAAAGGGATATTCCAAAATTGCGGATAAGTTATTATCCTTCCAGGCGTCCATGTGCCACCCTCCTGTCCTTTCTTTTGACTATTCTGTTATGGACCGGATTACTTAAACTCCCGATCCGGCTTTTGAACCAGGTCCAGTGGTCACCCCCGTTACGTTTCCTGTCTGTACGTTTTNNTTTTCCGCCTGACTGCCTACAGCTTCTGCTTCCTGGCTTTCGCTCTTTGCCAACTCTGCTTCCCGACTTTCCTTTTCTTCCTTTTCTTGAGCGATAGCGTTTTCCAAAACTTCTATCAGCCCATCAACTTCCGCCACTTTATCATCGATCTTTAGTTCTTTGTAAATGTTTTTGGCAAGCAAATACTGCTTTTTTGCTTCCAGTTTACTCCCTGACAGTTCCTGTTCCCTGCCTACAGACACATAATCTTCCGCCTGCAACTCCTTTAGTTTATTTTCCTCTGATTTGCTTTCGCTGGAAGTAATCTTTTTCTGGATCAGCTCTCCATGGGTGGTATCACCCAACTGCTGGTACTTCTCTAAAGCCATGGTATAAAAGGCTTTTGCACCTTCAAAATCCCCTTGGGCAAATGCCTTGTCACCTTCCGAAGCCAGTTGGGCGGCTCCGGTCTCGCTGGAAGCCTTTTCTTTTGCCTCCTTGGCATCCGCCTCCTCTGCCTTATCCCGGTTGGCATACATGGCATCCAAAGCCTTCATCGCCTCCTTGCGGCCCTCTTCGAAATACGTCCTGGTAGCCAGGCTCTTGGCCTGTAAGTATTTTTCTTCTGCCCTTACATAATCCTCCTGGGCTGCCAGAGTATCCCCCAGCTGTATATAGTCGAACACCGATAGGTAATCTGTGATCTTTGCTAACTGTCGGTCAATGTAATCATCTGCAATCCTATCTGAATGCCGGGAGCGTTCCTTTGCCGCCAGATAAGCAGCCTGGGCCTCTTCGTACTTCTTATCTTTGAATGAACCTTCCGCAGCATTCACTGCCTCGATCAACTTCTTATAATCAGAAATTTTCTGAATCTGCTTCTTGTCCCACAATCTCTCCGCCAACTTCAGCGCCTCACTGCATTCTTCGTCGGCCCTCAGGAAATTTCCATCCTGGATGTATTCAATGGTATTGGAATATCTTCGTCCCATCTCATTCGTATATTTTTGCCGTTGCCAGGACAGCAGCCATAGCACCAGGCTGATTACAAGAACTATGACAAGGGCTGCAACAGTGATGAAGACAATCTTTCTAATCCGGTGCTTCTGGTTAGGGTCCTGGAATATTTTGTCCACAAAAATGGAGACGAAAGTATAATTCTCCAGAATCTTTGGCTGTCTGGACAACAGCAGATCCTCCACATTGTCCAGGCACTCCTGCGGCTCACCTTTAGCCTCTGAAAATACATCGTCCAGTTCTCCACCGTCCAGGTTTTCCCAGATTCCCCTGGTGTACAACGCAAGAATGTCACCGTTTACTAGTTTTATTTTCTTGGATACACTNNTACAAATGGGCGGAATCCTTTTTCCTGACCTAAATAGGTATGTAGATTGTTGCGTTCTTCATGCCGGGAGAGTATGTCTTCCGGGAGGTTCCTCTCTCTTGATATCTCAGTTCCCAGGGACATGTCCTGGGTCGATTCTTTCACCGCGCCATCCCGGTAGAGCCGGAGTCTGGTATTTCCCACATAGCCATAACGAGCTTTGGCATAGTTCGTTACAATTACAGTAACAGATGCCTTTAACCGTTCCCGGCTGTCTGCCGATGCAAGCGCCTTATTGGCTGCCTCCATATAAGAAAGAATAGCCCGCTTTGTCATGGACGGGTGTTCCTGGAAAGCCAGGATAATGCTCTGTGTTGCCAGTCTGGCGCTTTCTGCATCCGGAAGGTCATTTAACCCGTCCGATATGACATAACAGGCATACTCTTCCAGTTCCACAAACGCAAAATAATCATTATTTTTAAGCCCGGAACCGGCTTCCGATATAAATGCCGTCTTGAATGTGCTGTTCTGTTTCCTCATCATTCCATGGTCTCCTCCTGGTTTCTTTCTCTGTTACCGAATCTGCAGCACGACTGCCGCCGCATTATCTTTTTCTTCCTTCTGGCTTTTATTTACCAGTTCAATGATTGCAAATGCCTTTTCCTGGCTGCTTCCCTCCACTTCCAGACAGTCTTCGATATCTTTCCACCTGACCGTTTCATACAGACCATCTGTCATCAAAAGCACATATTCGCCCCCGTAAAGAGAAATTGGGGTGTCAAAAAACTCCACGTCCCGAAATCCATCCTGACCCACATAGTTATATAGCCGGTGATGGTCCAGCAGACTGACTGCCTCCTGCCTTGTCAACTTCCCCTCCTTGTATTTTTGCTTTGCTAACATGCTGATGGTATGTCCCGATGTCACCGGTACCAGCTCCTGGTTCCGGTAGACTGCTACTTTTACATTACCCACCGTTGAATAGTAGAGTTTCCGTTCCTTTACCATCACCGCTGCTACCGAAGCGCTGCCTTGATTCTCTTCCAGTTGGTTTAAGATCTCCCGGTTTGCACCCTGGAATGCCCTGCGGAACGAATACTGGGGGTTGTAGAAGGTGTTTTTATCCTCGAACATATCCAGAAATACCTGTACGACAGTCCGGGCGGCAATTTTTCCTCCAAATTGCTTCCCCATTCCATCCGCCAGAACTGCCATGATTCCATCCTCTGTTTCTGTAATGCCATATTCATCCTCCTGCAGCTCCCGGTCGCCGATGGTTTTAGAGGCCCCGCTCTCACAGCCCGAACGTTTCTTTAGGGACATATCCCAGGGATTCCGGACTGCCATCATGATACGTATGAACAGAAGCATACTTCCCCCAAGTCCAAGGAGGAGCAAGCTTGTTTCGGGAATTGTCATTATGCCCCTCCTTTGTCTTCCCACATGAAGTTTTTCCCACAGAATGGGACGAAAGCGAACTTGCTGTCGCCCATCTCGATCACGTCATAATCATTCAATACAGTTGGCGTGTAGACAGCTGCTTCGTTATGGTAGACCAACCCGTTGCTGTCACCCGGAAGGAGCACGGTTTCCTTTTTCTTTGGGTCAAATACAATGACACCGTGATTTCGCCGTGAGATCTTATTGTCCCCCAGCACCTGGATGTCCATGTCATCCGCCCGGCCAACAAAGTTCTTCCCTGATTTTATCTTATAGTCCTTCCCCTGCCTGGGGCCGGAGATGCAGACCAGCCAGCCGCATACCAGGGAGGTTTCCTGGACGAATAACAGTTCTTCCAGTTCCTCCTCATTCTTTCCTCCAGACTCTTTTTTCTCCTTTGTGGCAGTTTCTATGTTGCAGTAGGGACACACCGTCCCATATCTCCTAGATGAAAACAAATGCCCGTTCTGGCACCGGATTAGATTGCCGCTCATATCATTTCAGCTCCTTTTCTTCCGTTATATTTATTTATCAAAACCTATGTAACATTTTAAAGCCTATAAATGTGTTCATAATTCCCTTGAAAAATGACTTATATCAAGAGTTTTTTCCTATCTAAAAAGGAGTCTGTTTAAGCCTACATATAGACAGTCTTTCCGCTCTAACCGACAGGGTGTGTCCGATGAGAGTTTGTAAACTCTCCCGTCCCCCGCCTTTTTCACACTGATTCCATTGGCACTGCCTAAGTCCTCTACGTACCAGTTCCCAGAGGAAAAGTTCAGCACCGCATGTTCAATGTCCACCATGCTGGCATAAGAGCTTTTACCCAAATCAATGTCTACCTGGTTTTCCCTTACATCCCGGCCAATGACCATAGCGGCTTTTCCGTATAGGTCCCAAGTCATCAACTCGGTATCCTCCTCACTAAGAAGCACAATCTCCGTAATCAGCTCTGATTCTGACGGCAGGCTCATACTCGTCCGCCCCACGATTTCCTGCCGCTCCTCCTTGTCCCGTATTGCCAGAATCAGGAATATAATTCCAAGAATGCCAGCCGTCAATAAAATGGAGTTCCTCCCCCTGACCTGGTTCGGATAGAGAACAGCCATGCCTATAATTGCCAGACAGACACATGCAACAGCCAAATCAATTACCCTTCTTTTCATTCGCTCGTTTCCTCTCTAACAAAATAAATGTCGAATCCAATTTCTCATTTTTTTATCTCCCTTTTTCATATATTCATACAAACTATAGACTTTTTCTGTATCTTTGATTTATTATTAGTCAAAATTGCTCCTCTGGCACTTCTTTGCTTTAATCATTTATATTTAATATTACTGTCCTTTCTTCATACTGTTCTTCTGATATATATGTAATTCTTAGAGTATACTCATCTAAAAATTCCGCTTTGGTAATAGGAGAAACAATAAATGAAATGTCTTCCAATTCGAATTCTATTAAAAAATTTTCTTATCATAAATATTACTGACAACAAGTGTAAAAGGATTCTTATTATGATCAAGATAAACTATTTTATTATATTGTCAATTTTTATATAAGCATATAAACCATTATCCTCATATATAGTAATTCATCCCCATATTTGGTGGGCAATATTCCTCATAACAATATTCTCCAACCCACGAATGTAACAAATTAATATTGGTATCAGGATGATTTTTAAATAGAGAAATAATAAGCAACATTCCAAGAATAAATGTCAGTAACCAAAATGAACACTTTTTTTTCAAACTAAAACCCTCCTGATTCTATAACTATTCACTTAAACTTCACACATGGATTTTAGCTATGCAACTTGACAATTTAATACCTGGCAGTAATTAAATTGTCAACGTTCCGCTCGTTTTATACGGCTTACAGCCCCTCCTAAAAATGTTGTGACGTTATATCCTATAAATACATAGTTGACTTATCTCCTTTAACAGTATTCTGTCCTTTTACATCTGGGCTTGAAAAAATAACAACAAGCAATGTTCCTGTTTGAAATATCCCGTTTTTAACAGATTATCCAAGTTTCACTCTTTATATGTTGCTCTTTCATTAGGATCATAGCCTTTAATATAGCTAATTCTAGTTAATTTATAAATGCAATTGTTATCAAACGCATACATTGTAGTGTCATCATCAATAAAAAAAGTGAATCCATTATTGCCAATTCTCGTATTCGCTTTATAAGCTATTTGAACACGGGTAAAATAATTTTCATCAGGAAGCAACGTCTCTATGCTAACCTGCTCCAAAAAAAACTGATTATAATGATCTTGTTTAATAGGATAGATAGACAGGAGGTACATCGGATCATAAATCTTCCCTAAACTGTTTTCAAAATAATCCGGATGATATGTCACTATCTCGCCTAGTATATCCATATATCCCTCATCGCCCCCAAGCCGTATATGTTGTGATACTACTTCAACATATCTCCAAGAGCCATAAAATAACTTATATCCTTTATTTTGCCTATAAACAAAATCATTTCGATTCATATTTGTATCTTTTTCTGACTCAGATGGGTGTAGTGTTTCTATATATTCTGTATCTTTTGTATAGTGATTGCTGATCTCATCGATAGTTTTATTTTGATATTTTGATTCAGGGGTACACGCATTCAGTAATAAAAAAAGTGCTGAGATATAGCAAATTTTATTAATCATCCTATTCACTAATAGTCCCCTCCAAAAAATAAGTTCTGACATTTATCCTTTCTATTCTGTCCACCTATCCAAATCTTTTCCCAATCCGCTTTATTTCGGTTTCCATCTATTAAGTATTCCATGTCTAAAATTGCTTTACTATGCAATTTCACATCAGCTTCATATTGAGAATCAATTATATCTTCCCTCTCTCACCACTCCTGTTCTGAATAATTCTTTTATTTTTTAATGCCCATATATCTTTCAAACAAATCCGTCATATCTATTGGATTTGTCCTTGTTTTCCCGCTTTTGTTAAACGCTCCTTTATCCACTTTCCCGTTTTTAGGATGAAATCCGAAAAATTGTGCAAACTGTTCCTCCATATTGAAAAAATTGATATCTGCAGAAGGCTTAGGACAGGTATCGGAAGCTTTACAGCTTTTCTCCCCATGGAATTCTTTCTCCTGGGATTTGTCATAGACCTTCCGTTTCTCTGGATCCTCCAGAGTAGCATAAGCCTCCGATACCTCCTTAAACCTCTCCTCTGCCTCCTTATCCCCTGGGTTTACATCCGGGTGGTATTTTTTAGATAATTTCCTATATGCTTTTTTTATTTCATCTTCTGTCGCAGACCGGGAAACTCCCAGCACACTGTATAAATTCTTCATCTGCTCCGCCTTATCTCCCGGTACAATCTTAAATCACTGGGAATGTTTTTTTCGTTCATCGTCATCAATTTAGTGAAAGGGCGCATCCAATCTTTTCCGGACGCGCCCTTACCCCTACTTATGCGGCCGGATATCCACCTTCCACCGTAATCATGCCTAACTTATCTTTCTTCTGCTTGATCGTTAATGTGAATGTTCCAGTTCCTTCCACATCCCCAAAATCCTCCTTATAATCAATCACAAAGGAATTTGGGAAATAGTATTTTCTTTCCATAATCCCGGCTGCTATATGTTCCACCGTCACCTTCCGGTAGCAATCGGATTTTTCTGCCGGCACCACTGACCACAGGGCCAGCTTTCTGGTGCTGTCAAACGGATCTCCATCCACAGCGGTTAAAATCCTTCCCGTTATGGTCAGAGTGCTGCCCACGTCCTTGGTTCTGGCATTGGAATCCAGCGGAATATCCGTGGTGAACTTCACACTGCGAACACTTTCTTTCGCAATTTCAAAGCTTTCCTGTCCCTCGATTTTCACTATGTATGACATGTCTGTTTCCTCCTTTCGATCCCATTATTCGCCGCCAAAGCCGCCTTCAATTTTAGTCGCCGTGTTCTCGTCCTTCTTCTGTTTCATGTGAATGTAAAAGGTTCCAACACCGCTCTCGTCATCCACCTCCTCGGTGTATTCCATGACGAATGCATTTGGAAGAGTGAACTGGCGCACCACCTGGCTGGCGGATACTACAGTGACTTCTGCATTCCTATAGCAGTCTGCCTTCTCAGACGGCACCTGGGACCACTTAGCCAGCCCCAAAGTGGGGTCATTTCCTTCTCCTCCCAGCTTGTAGAGCATCTTGCCCCATACCTTCACTGTCAGGCCAAAATCTGTGGCCCTTGCGTTGGAGTCCGCTGAGGAAATGGAGTCAAAATCCACTTTTGTAATGCTCCGCTCATCAAACACGATTTCCTCTGGTCCTCCGGTGATTTTCATTCGAAATCCCATGCTTATTTCCTCCTTTTCTTATGAAAAATTTATGCTTCAAAGGCCATTACGCCTTATTCGCCGATAATCGGTTAATCTCAACTTCCAAATTCTTTACATTGCCATTAAAGGTGATATCCAGGGTACAGAAGCCTGTTTCCTCGTTGATGTTACAACTGATATCATCTCCTGCTCCAAGAATTCCGTTTAAGTATTCCCTTCTGGAAAGCCACCGGCTTTTCTGGCTGGTGGGATTATTGGAAAAGAACTGGACAATGGAGTCCTCTTTAAAATCCCCGGTTCCATGGCGCATCACCCGTTCAATATAGGTAGTCACCTGTGTTTTATAAATCGGCTCAAACATGGAGCCATCAGACATCAGATTCCGGGCCTTGTAAATCATGATCTTCGTTATGTCATTACCTTTATAAGAAGCATTCTCCGAACTGAATATGAATCCAAAGTTCTTCCGATTGATATCATTTTTAATGGAATTCGTGAATCCGGTAATCTCCTTTGCCATGGTAGTGCAGGCAATAAGCCCATGATCGTCTGCTTCAATGTCAAACCTCACTCCTGGCAGTTCCATATCCAGCTTAACGCCTGGCCCAAACTTTGACTTTAAGTATTCCGGGCATTGATAAGCCGCCGCAATACCGGCCGCCACATAGGCAGCGCCCACGTAAACTCCGTCAATCCACAGCTTCATGATGTCTTCTTTTTCCCTGGAAAGTTCTGCCGTATGATTATCACCGACTACCATCCGGCTGTCTAAGACGACGCCTGATTTATCTTTCGGAATAATCGTATAGTTGGGCAGACAGGGAATGGCAAACTCACTGTACTCCTTTCCCATAAGGGCAGCACAGCGATCCTCATACTTACTGATCCCCTCGGTTGCCAAAGCATTGAATGTAGTGCTGTCATCTGTCTCATAACTGAAGAAACACTGCACTTTATAATCTTTAAAGACATCGAGAAGCCTTATTAAGGATTCCACACTGTTTGTATCATTCTTTTCCGTTTTGGAATTTCCCTTAAACCGCTCTCTGGTCAGTTTCATCTTGCTGTTCTGATCTAAGGATACGTTCGGTACAATGGCATACCAAACCGTATTTGTAAAATCATTCTTTGCATTCACTGTGGTTAAGTATGTAATCAGCCTGGGAATATTGCTGCTCTTTGCCAGCATCTCATTGGATACGTTTGTCACTAACATGGAAGGGCGCATTCCTTTCAGCTTCTTCGGATACTGCTCAAAATAACACCAGGCGCCCAGCAGCCTTTCAATCAGCGGCTTTACGGTCTTAATGAAGGCATCTTTGGATTCCTTGTAAAATTCCAGATAGGAATTATAATTGGTAACTTCTGTCGCTATGTCAATGCTGCTTTCCATAGTGGAGGACAAGGGGCAGAAGGTTCTCGCCACCAACGCTCCTACATAATCGTTGTTCTCCTCATTCAGAGCTTCATAGTCCTCTTTTAATGCTTCGATTAATCCCATATTCACATTATCATCTATCGTGGTCAAGGCTGTCGTTTCCACCTTTGGTGCCTCTAAGACCCTCAGCTCTCCCTGCTCCCCCATACTTAAAACTCCTAAGGCAAGAGGTGTACTGTCCTTTTTATCTCCTCCGTCTCCCAAAAGAAGCCTGGTTTTTATGTCCTCAATCGCCAGGGGAAGCAGGGCCATGATATTGTTATAATTGGCGCTCGCCTCCTCGAACATGACATTCAGCTTATCCCCTAAATCTCTCTTCTGGGGATCCTCCTCATCCAGCTTGGCATATTCGCCATAGGTATATTGCAGCTCCTTTCGGTTCTGTTTGATAGCATCCATTACTTTTTTCGGAGAAATCATGTCCGTAAGCTTTTCAAACTTAAAATCCACGTTGATGGTCCCCTCAGAACGCTTCGTTTCCACCATGGACATGAGCATTCCCATGAATTCATTTTGACGGTTTAATGGAATTTCCGTCAGCATTTCCTCAGGCACCTGCTCCGGCTTATCCAACTGATAAACCACCCTCTGGTTGTTGGCATTATAGTAACAATAAACAGTCGGAGCAAATTTCTCCAAAAGCTCATCAAAACTGCGAACCATTAAGGAATCGTTGATTTCCTTGATCTTTTCATCGCACAGGCTTTCCACCCCCCGGACATCTCCAACCAAAGTTAATAAATCCAGTTTTTCCGGATTAATGACCTCCATCAGCATGGTCCGGTTGGTTTGCTTTATTACATTTCCCATATTGCTTATTCCTCCTTTTGTTATCTATCTGAAAGGGCAAACGCACTCTGATTGAATAGACTTTTTCGCTCTTTCATTGCTGCGATTTCCTCTCATTTCTGTAATATTTTTATTCCAATTGTAAGATCAGAAGTCAAGTGATCAACAAATATAACGGACTTTAATTTAAATCTATTTGATATAAAGGGATTTTTAAAATAATATATCCATTCAAAGAATCAGCAAAGTTAAAATAAATATAGATAAAATCTTTATCTATCCCTATATTTTGACAACTATTTCTGTCATAATCTGTATTAATAGGGGGCTCTGTTTCCATTGAAGCTTCAAGTGTATCTATAAATTGCTGAATTCTATCTACATCGTGACTATTTCCAAATTCATTATAGGTTCCCTCATAAATTTCAAAGTAACCAGATTGTATAGCCTTATTTATGTTCTCTATGTCTAACAAATCATTAAATGTTATATATTTTGCAGTTTCCAAATCTATTGTGGCTAAATAGTGTGTCGAATACATGGGGCCACTGCCATAAAATGCATCTGCTTTAAAAATCAAACTCATATAGCGATTCGTCATACATAATATCTCATAATCAATTGAAATCCCCATTGAATAATCCGGATCTTTCTTATCTTCCTTCAAAGAAACTTCTGCTTCTTTATATGTTTTCGCTCCAAATAAAGAAAATGCGGTGTTTTTTAGCGTTTCGTTTAATTCTTCTGAACTATTTATCATTTGTGGATAATTAACTTCTATTCGAAAAAATCTCTCCTGGTTTTCTCGCTCTAATAAATAAGTCTCATGTTTAATCTCAATTTCTTCATATACTTCCATTGTTTCTGATGGGTCTACTTTATAATGTTGTATGGAACTATAAACACAAACAAAACATATAATCAATAGTAGCGAAGAGCACAACAAAATAAATCTAATTATCTGATTTTTCATAAATTCACCATCAAGTGGTCCTTATCTTTTAACTTGCAGCTAAAGGTTCTATGGAACACTAGTTATTTTGAGGTACTTATCGTAATTTGCATCGCCTTCGGCGCTCCTTTTATTGCTACGCTTTCCTCTCACTTGGCTTTAAGTTCTTATAATGGACTTCCATCTCCGTGGACTCGTCCTCAAAAGTAATGGTAATCTTTTCGTTATAAAACACCGGGTATCCCATACCCTTTTTTAGAATCTCCATCCCCCGCAGCACCGTACACCGCTCCGACTGATCCATAATAATTACTGAATGGTCCGGCCCAGGATAGATGATGATATCATCCTCTCCGATCTTCCCCAACTTGATCTTACAGGAGGAGAGAATCTGATCTAAGGTCATACGGCCGCTGTTTCTGCCGAATAACTGGTAAGTCTGGGGAGGCACGTCCCGGCCATCTGCAGTTCTTACTACGTATATATTGAATTTCCCGGAATAAGTGCAGGTTTTAGTCTCCATCTTCTTCGCAGGCTCTCTTGAGGCCGGGGGCTGCGCCACATAGACCACCGTGGTATTCTTTTTCTTCACCCACAAGGCCAGTATAAGGATCAATGCCGCCGCAAGTACTCCTAAAATTATCCACAATGGGCGGTAATCCGGCTCCGGTATAGGGTCCTGCGGTGGCGCAAGTTTTGTGAATGCTGGTTGTGTGATCTCATAATGCTCTGTAAAACTACCGGAATCAATTTCAATGGAAAGCTCATCTACACCGTCTATAGAGAGGGCGTATGTTATGATCCCGTTATTTATTTTTCCTGTTTCCGAGACTCCATTAACACGGAAAGACACTTCCTGCCCCTCATAATAGGGAGTATTCCAGAGGTTCCCGTTTTTACCCTTTATATCTTTCAGCCATATTCTCAGGTCAGCATAATGCTTATCGGCCAGAGGTATTTTTGTTCTCCCGTTACTTTTTTCGCCTGCTCCGGAAACTTCTGCTTCTTCCCTCCGATAAGAGATATCTACTACCGGTTCAGCCGTGTATTCCACGGTCATATATGCTTCTACTCCTGTTAACTCCGGCGTCTGGAAATGGACATCCACAGCCTCTACGGCTGGTCTGGTCATCTCCAATACTGCAAAGTTCTGCCCGCTCGTAATATGGCCTTCTTCTGCCGCATAATCCCCAGTAACATTTTGAATCCCCTGACTGGCTGTCAGTATGATTCGCACGCGTTCTGCTCCCGGTGAGGGCAGTTCCACATGAAGGCTGCCGCCATTCCCATCCGTCACCCCCACGGATTTCTTTGGAATGTTCATACGGTCATACAGGATACGATTCATAATTTGTACAAGAGTACCTGACTGACCCTGCCAGTAAATAGCTCCGTCCGTCATCTCAGCACCGGCGAAGATGTGCATTTGCGGATCATTTAATTCACTGCCTACGGCAATAATGTAAATTTTTATCCCGTCTTCCTTCGCCCTCTTTATCGCATCCGAGTATAAGATACGGGAAGACTCTTTTGCCTGCTTGTCAGGCATATCAATCTCTCCATCCGTCACCATGACGATGCTGCGGTCCACTTTCTCCCTGTCTGAAAAAAGTCCTACAGCCTGATTCAATCCTTCTCCGGCGTTGGTATAGCCTTTGTATGTAATGGCCGCGAATTGTGCATCCAGCTGTTCCAGTCCGATGCCCACCGGACCAATTGTCTGGATTCCGGTATTATAAGATACCAAACCTGCTTTATAATTTGAGGGGAGGCTGTAGGCCGCTTGCCGGATCGCATCAATTGCCAGACGCTTTTTGTCATAGGTATTCATGGAACCGCTGGTGTCCAAGAGGAACACCACCTCACCTTCCTTTGCGTTGAATCCTTGGTTTTCTCCCGCCGCCGACGTGATTTGCCTGACTGTAAACAGTAAAATAATCATCCCTGTAGCCAGAAAAATTTTTCTCCATATTTTCATTTCGCCCTCCTCCTAAATTTCTAGTTAACCCTGCAGATATACCTGGGAATCAGGATGAAACTTTCCTGCAAAATCTGCAGTCTGGAAATCCGGCCATCCTGAATTACTTTACTGATTACTTTTCTCTCGCACTCCTTCATATGGCGCTTCCTGTTCCAGAAATACAGTTTATTATACAATATATCTGTATCCAGACTTTCCGTCCTTATCTCTTCTGTTTTGTCCCAGTTTAAAATTCGGTAAGTTATTTCATACCGGTAAAAGCTTTGATTGATTTTTGTAAATGGCATTAAGCACCTCTTGCTACAAAAAACACTGTTTTTTTACATTTTTTTACAAAATATCACACTATTTTGTTCAATACAATACGATGGCTGAATTTGGTCACTAACTTGCCAAATTTGGTCGACTTACTATCTATTGGTCAAAAAAAAGGCGCTGCCCCAGCAACGCCCTTTTCCTCATCCGTATCATGATTTTTCTGCATATTTTTTATTTTTTACACTACCGATACATAACATAACTGACAATGCCAAATGCCCCAATGTAACAGCAAGGCTGATATTTCTGGCATTTAACAAATAGCATATCGCCCACAATGCTGTTTCTGCAACCCAGATTTCTCTGCTGCGTTTCCTGTAACATTCTCTTTCAACCTGCTCCAAAGGTTTATTGTGATCCTGCACCGGTGCCAGCATAAAAATCAGAATCCCGCTTATAATTCCTCCCGCCAGATTTACCCAAATAATGGAGTCGTATGGTATTATTTTTGCGGCAATGCAGATGATACACACCATCACCGTAGAAGCTATTGTACACATATTATATGACTTGGCATGATGTCCACCCGCATAAGAACGCAGCGGGATATAAGATACCAAAAATATCAACACCGTAGTATAGGCATGGAATAAAATTGCCAAAAAGCAGGCAATCAATATATTGACGGCCTGCCCAATTAGCAGCTCATATGCATATATATATAATTTTTCATCTTTTATTAAAAGATAATTTTTTTGCACCTGCCAGGTCACAACTTTTTTTGCTAACTTTTCAATCATCGCTTTTGCTGTCACCTAAAATTTTCTAAAACGTTTGGCTTCCTCTGGTACCTCGGGTTGATGCTGCAACCAGGCACACGCTGCATTTACATTCTGAGTTACCACTAACAGTGCTAAAGCATTCATCATAAAAACAGTCCAATTTTGGCTTTTCAACTTCTTCGTTATTTTACTCATAAATATACCCCCTATGTATTTTTATTCAGCATACCATGTTTTTATCAGAGAAATCAATAGCTTGGCCGAATTTGGTCGTTAATTTGCCAAATTTGGTAGGCTTGATAACATTAACACCGCTACAAAGGTATCTCCCTCTTCATAACAATTTAATATACCTCCATACTTTTCTGATAATTCTTCTACCTTTTTGATCCCGAAACCATGCCTTTTCTTTTCAATCTTTGTGGTAAAATATTTCTCTCCTATCTTATGGGGCCTGATTTTAAAATTATTCTCTATCCGTAATATGACAAGCGCTTCATTTCCCTTATATAAGCTTACAAATACATAACCTTCATTACATTCTTCGGCCGCCTCCAGCGCATTGTCAAGCAGATTTCCAAACATACTGATTTTATCTAAATCGTCAATAAAGTTCACATCTATTCCCGATTGGATATCCAACTGATAATCTACGCCCTTATCAATGGCATTTTTCTCTCGTTCTATAAAAATAGCGTTGGTGATCTGGTCACTGATATAGCATTGTTTCACAGACGCTTTTCCCATCTGCGAAACTTTCGCCATCGCCCCTTTAACCGCACCATTATCCTCTGTGCATGCCAGCTGCTCCATGATCCGGATTACGCGGCTCATTTCATGTAAATATTCTGCATAATCCTGGTTCACTTCCTCCATCCTTTGATAGTGGCTTCTTTCTAATTTTGTTTTTAACGCAAGTAATTCCGCATCTCTGGCGACTCTTTCTGCGTTTAATAATTTTTCCACCGTAGAAAAACCAACTACATTGGATATAATTAATAAAACCCCACCGATACAGATCAAAAGATAGCCGCTGGAATATTGCTTTGGTAATAAAAATCCATTCAGCAAAACTAAAGATGCAATAGGAAGTATAAATAAATATTTTAAATATTGAAAGCTGCCGCTTTCATAAGGGCCCTGGTGCCGCTTTTTTACAATCTGTACTACTGCAAATTCAAATGTCTTCTGAATGATTAAAAAAAGCACCATACTAAAATATGCTTTTGAAACATCAATTTCCAGCAAAGTATAGATATGATGAAATGTAAATTCAGTTACCGCTAAAATCACATAGTAAAATAAAACATAAAGAATATTATATTTTAGTTCTATACGAAACATCAGCCATACAAAGAATATATACATAAGTGGTACACAAAATAAATTTACAGTAGGAAGATTTAAACTGTTGATTAAAAAAATCACCGTGCTGCATGCTGTTATTTCCAGAAGCCTGATATTTTTTCGGTCTTCGTACGGCCGGAATACGCCTTCCAATAAGTTGTACAATAAGAATATTTCAAAAACGCAGTTTAGGTACATCACCGGCCCATATATAATTTGTGCTATATTCATTCCCTTTTTATCCTCTCTCGAATATACCTAACTCCATAATATTTGCCAAGTTCTTCATCAAATACTTTTTTCATTCTTCTGACCACAGTAAGATTATGGCCGCCCTCCATCCGAACAAAATCTTTCTGCCGGGATACGACCTTCTCTACATTGATGATATAGCTTTCACTGGCATAAATAAAGCCGTAATTTCTTAGTTCCTGGTAGTACTCCCTTAATTTCGTTTTGGTTTCAATCGTTTGTATAAGCTCTTTTTCAGAGTCTGCACCACCCCAGATTTCCTCTGCTTTTTTATCTGTCAGCCATATTTGGCTTCCTTTTTTATAGATTTGAATATATATAATATCTGATATCTGTAAAATAAATACTTTCCCATCACATGCAACAGGCAGCTTGGGTGACTCTTCCTTGTTCTGTACTTCTTCCAATACCATATCCAGACTTTGGGACAATTCTTCTTTCGAATACCTTTTCAGCAGATAATCATAAGGCCGTATCGAAGATATTCTGCTGGCTGGTGATTCAAAATCAGAATAAAATACAATAATTACCTTTGTATCACGCCTTCGTATACTTTGAGCTGTAAGTGTTCCATTCATTCCTTCCCCTATTTTCATATCCAGAAATACAATATCGAAATCCCTATAATCAGCCAGTAGAGTCTCCCCGCTGGAATACTCGCAAAAATCTTGGTTTTGGGGGCAGAATTTACTTTCTCTGATACACTCCTCCAGTTGTCTGATATCTTCCTGACAATCATCGCATATAGCTATTTTCATACGTGTTTCCTCTTTTATCTCTTGTATTATCTCTGAAAATTATACCATAATATACGAATAATTGTTCTCAAAAACCCCAATGTTTCCTAATAACAACTATATATTATTACAAAGTTTCCAAATAGTCAACGTTGGCGTTATATACTAATAACAAATAATAAAACTGGTATTGGAGGCTCATGATGTATGATTTTGGAGAGCTGTTAAAACAGTTACGGAAAGAAAAGGGATACTCTCAGGAACAATTGGCACAAAAGATCAATAAAAGTAAATCACTTATAAGCAAATATGAAAACAATCAAAAATTGCCTACCTTAGAGACATTAATTGATTTATCTGTACTTTTTGATGTAAGCCTGGATTTTCTGGCAGGGAAAGAAAAAGGGAAAACAATTATGGTCAATAACTTAACGACCAGCCAGATCAGTATCATAAATACATTAATGAAGGAGTTTCACAACAGTAAACCTAAATATGTAACCAAAGGACTGACTACAAGGCAACTTGAGATTTTCAATGGACTTATCATTGAATTTACAAAANNATCGTCTACACATAATAACCACCTTATATTCCTTTTCCTCACCAATCACCGAAAGATTGCACACACAGTTTCCTTCTTTTGCCCTTGCAGATACCCCGTATCAAATCCTCCTATCTGCCGATGCCATAGTCATCTTTATTTCTACTTTCCTTTACTTTTTAAAAAATGCCATTGCAAACCACCTTTACAACAGCATTTTTATCAAATTAGCATAGCAATGTTTTCATTCGGTTAGTTGATAAGATGGAGGTACTTGGATTGGGTATAGAGTAAATGGGGTTATTATTTCTCTTCTTCCCAATTATCCAAAATCTGCTGAATTTTTTCTCCGCACCGTTTTCCTTTACAACTGCCATTGCCAGTATTCGTCATCCTCCATACTTTTTCAACGCTATCTGCACCTTCTGAAATCGCCTTTTTTATTGTTTGTCTGGAAACTCCTTTGCATATACATACCTTCGTTAATTTATCAATAATTTCCTGATTGTCCATAGTCAGTTTTTTCCTTCCTTAATCTAACATTTAGCTCTTTTGTTTAATCATGTTGGTTCACTCAATTGCCAGTTTCATTATATGACCAACATTTTTTCCACCATTATGACTTCATTGTTGTC
>DJBG01000024.1:44731-46669 GCA_002429965.1 Hungatella sp. UBA5982 | reverse complement strand
TGCGTCAAAGCTTCTTGCATCTTTAAACCATATTACATGCAAAGTCCCATCACTATCCATATAATAGAAATAAGGTGATTGTGCTGCTTCATTAAATTGTATCGGTATACCATTTTCCGCTGCAATTTGTACTGCATTTTCATTGGTTATTACAGTGGCTTCTGTGGCGCCAGGAACATAAGGAAGTGTCCAATTATAACCAAGAGTGGTAATACCTAGAAAAATTAATTCAGAGGGAATAATACTAACCGCGTAATCTAACAATCCTCTTAAAAAATCAACCGGAAAAATTGAGCTTGGATAGCTGAAAGACCTTGCCCAATCATAAGATGAAAATATAATTCCATCCACAAATTCAGCTAATTTTGAATAGTCTATTTTTTCAAAACCGACATTGGGGGTCTCACTATTCGTAACCGGTGTTGTGGTAATCACTATCCTGAAACCTTCTGAATGAAATATCGCTGAGGCTTTTTTCAAATATTCTGCAATGTTATTTAAGTTGTCAAAGGTGATGTCTTCGACATATATGTTTATACCATAATAACCTTTCATTTTTAGTATTTGAAGGGCATTATCAATAAGGCGATCCTGTATAGAAGGATTATTTAAAATTTCATAGTTCACTTCGCGGCTAGCTATTCCATCTCCTGTAATAGTGGAAACAAACAACATGGGCGCAACACCATATGTTATAGCCAGCTGGATAAGTTCAGTGTCGTCAGCAGTAGCGATAATTTGTCCTTCACTTGTAGCTCTATAATTGAAAATAGTCAAATACGTTAGAAAAGGAAGTGTTTTTATTAAAACAGATTTATCGATATAGGAAAAGATATAACCACTAGTGGCAATTGTTTTTGATTTATTCGTTTGATAATTTATAACAATAGTTTCACCTGCGTACAAAAATTCTCTATCGGAAAGATAGGGATTGTTTCTTAATAATTCCATTGGTGAAACACCGTGCTGCTCCGCAATACTCTCTAAAGTATCACCGGCCTGGACGGTATAAAGTGTTTCCGGTTGAACAATTACAATCGTTTGGCCAATTGCTAAATTGTCAGGGTTTGTAATTCCGTTTTCCAATATTAATCTTTCAACAGGGATTTTGTAATATTCTGATATTGAATAGATGGTTTCACCAGGTTGGACAACGTGTATGATCATGGCTTCCCTCAAATGATCTAATTAATTCTATTATATGCTATTCCTACCTGTTCATAACAATATGTTACATACATTTACATGTTTTTTTGATAATCATACTCAATAGCAGGACTAGGCAGACCTTGTTCTATGCCTAATGAAGGATCAATGGAATATCTGAACCCGTACCAAAAAGAACGGATTGATTATTTATAAAGGGCGTATTTTAACCACAGCAAGAGAAAACTACCCGTATATTAAAATATTGGAATCACCTCTCTCTACTTAAAAAGTTAGTAATGTATAATTGTCTTATCTATTTGAACAGAAATTTGCAATTCAAAAATCAAATAATATCAACCCATGTTTTGATAGTGTCTTACTATCCGTACCTTCGGCCGCCATGGTTTTCTCTTTATTCCCAAGTGTTAAATTAATAAAGCGATTAAATTTCATTGAGACTAATTTTTAATCAGAGTATAAACTATAACGGAACTATGTCAAATTCATTTCTAAAAAACNNCATATGGACTTATTTAGATGTCAAAACTATTCTATTTTATAAAAGCATTATATACCAGGGCTCTTATGCAGTTGGTGTCAAATCTTATTGATTTGGTGTCAAACTGGTGTTAGATTCTATTTTCAACAAACCTTACATTCATAAAATCTTGTAAAATCAAGGGCTGTAAGATATTTTTTACGTCTTTGCTCCAGCAGAGATTACTGGAAAAGCAGGATATCCCAAACGGTTATCCACAAGGAGCCTGCTTCGCCCTGAAGATATCACGG
>DJBG01000024.1:0-44708 GCA_002429965.1 Hungatella sp. UBA5982 | reverse complement strand
GTCTCCAAACAGTAACACTGTTTTGCACAAACTCATAAAGGTCTCTTCGGCTGAATCTTGTGATAAAGATTCATGCGTATGTTGTGATTTATTTCCATTTTTTGTTGACAATGGCAACTCAATAAGCTAATATCATATATACATATATGTTTTATAGGTAATTGAAAAACAGGTATATAAATCTAAGAAAACATGGAGAAAGATAACGGGCTTGGCAGATTCTGGGATTAATAATGTTAAGTGATGAAATTTAGGCGCACTTTAATAAATGTTATGAAGTTTTAAGTCCTATGCAATTAATGGTTTCTGATTCTGAATGTATTCATGGCGGTGGATTTTATGCGGGCTGTGGTGTTTCACAAATACCTAGTATGATATATGCTGAAAGGGGTGTTTTCTGTCTTGCTGATGAAACAATTTTGTCTTGCTCTCATTAAAAAGTTGGCAATTATGTTCATTACGCTGTGGATTATTATTACAGCCACATTTTTTCTTATACACTTGTTGCCCGGTTCCCCCTATGTGAACCAGCAAAAGTTATCTCCCGCCCAGTTAGAGATCCTATATCGTCAGGCGGGACTGGATAAGCCAATCTATCAGCAATACTTCATTTACCTTGGCAATGTCCTGCAGGGGGATTTTGGCACGTCTTTCCAGTTCAAAAACCAGCCTGTGGCAAAGCTGCTTGTTAACAGGATCGGGCCTTCTGTTCAGCTTGGGGTACAAGCTATCGTTGTGGGGACATTGGCAGGGGTTATCCTTGGAGTGATTTCGGCGATGTATCGCAACACTTTTGCGGACAGTATTGTTTCGGTAATAGCAATTCTGGGAAGGTCAATACCGAACTTTGTTTTTGCTGTGGTCCTGCAGTATATTTTTGCGGTGAAGTTGGGGATCTTGCCAATAGCCATGTGGAAGAACTTTTCCTACACCATTCTTCCCACCCTGACTTTGGCAATGTCGCCAATGGCAAACGCCGCAAGGTTTATCCGAACGGAAATGGTGGAATCTTTAAACAGCGAATACATAGAGCTTGCCCGCGCAAAAGGCTTTGGGCCTTGGCAAACGGCGTTTCGTCACGCCTTGCGAAACAGCCTCATCCCGTTGATCACCCTACTTGGCCCAATGTCCGTGAGTCTGATGACCGGCTCGTTGGTGATAGAAAATATCTACGCTGTGCCTGGAATAGGCGAGCAATTTGTAAAATCTATCATAACTAACGATTACCCCACGATTATGGCGATCACAATTCTTTATTCCGCGATGCTGATTGTTATCATATCTGCTGTGGATTTGCTTTACGGACTTGTTGATCCGCGAATCCGCGTGACAGGAGGCGAAAAAGTTGGAAAATAATGAAAGGTTTGATTTGATTCTGTCTGGAGACTCTTTCGAGCCCCTTGAATCCGGCAAAACCACTGCCAAAGCAGTTCCTTCGTCACCACGTTTAAGTTTTACACAAGATTCGTGGCGCAGGCTGAAAAAGAACAAAGGTGCCGTGGTTTCCCTGTGTGTTTTGTTGTTCGTGGCGTCAGTTGCCATTTTGGCAGGGTGGATTTCCCCCCAGAACCCGAACAAACAAAGCTTGCTCTACGTGAATCTGCCGCCAAAAATCCCTGGGGTGTCCCTTTACGGATTCAACGGGTGGGGCATTGTTTCTGGCGAGCGTGTTGATATTTACACCGCTAAAAATGTTCCTGAAAACGTTTACTTTTATCTTGGGACCGATGCTTTGGGGCGGGATGAACTGTCGCGGCTTCTCTTTGGGATACGAATGTCACTGATTATTGCCGTCCTGGCAGCGGTTATTGATTTGGGAATCGGCGTAACTTACGGGCTGTTCTCGGGGGTGTGCGGCGGAGTTGCGGATACCGTCATGCAACGCATATTGGAGATTCTTTCCGGTATCCCCACATTAGTCAAAATGATTTTAATGCTCACCATTTTTGACCCGGGATTGCTTTCCATCGTTTTTGCCATGATTATAACCGGTTGGGTGAATATGGCAAGGGTAGTCCGAGCCCAGACACTGAAAATCAAAGAGCAGGAATACGTCTATGCGGCAACCGTATTGGGAGCTTCCAGCTTAAATATTGCCTTGCGGCATATTTTGCCGAACATTGCGGGCGTAATCATTGTACAGCTGATGTTCAGTATTCCCACCGCTATTTTTTTTGAGGCATTTTTAAGCTTCATAGGCTTAGGCTTAAAGCCCCCGATCGCTTCGCTGGGCACCTTGCTTAACGAGGGATATAAGACTTTCCGCTTTTTGCCGCATTTGATGTGGGTACCGGCAGCGGCTCTTTCGGTGATGATGATTTGCTTTAATTTGCTGGCGGACGGTATGCGCGATGCCTTTGACCCAAAAACCAAAGAATAATTTAAGGATTTGTGACTGATATGGAAAATGAATCGAAAGAAATTGCGCTTCAGGTAAAAGATTTAGATATATCATTTAACATTTATGAGGGGGAAGTGCGTGCCCTGCGCTCGGTAAGCTTTGAGCTTTACAAAGGTGAAACCTTGGCTATCGTGGGGGAAAGCGGCTGCGGTAAATCTGTGACGGCAAAATCCATCATGCGCTTGCTGCCCGGTTCGGCAAGGATAAATTCCGGTTCGATTATTTTTCACGGGGAAGATTTGGTCAAAAAATCTCAGCGTGAAATGCAAAAAATACGCTCCCGGAGTATCTGTATGGTTTTTCAAGACCCCATGACCTCCCTTGACCCAACGATGAGCATTGGAAAACAGGTAGCTGAATCTCTGCGGTTACATAAGAAAGTTTCTACGCGGGAATCTTTAGAAGAGGCCCGCAGACTGCTGGAGCTTGTGGGCATTCCCGATGCGGGGCGCCGGATGAAGTGTTATCCCCATCAGTTTTCAGGCGGTCAGCGCCAAAGGATCGTGATCGCGGCAGCGCTTATCTGCTCGCCGGAGATTATCATAGCGGATGAGCCCACCACCGCCCTGGATGTTACCGTACAGGCGCAGATACTGGAACTGTTAAAGGAGCTTAAGACAAAATTAAACACTTCGGTGATCTTTATCACCCATAATCTGGGGGCGGTGGCCAATATTGCCGACAGGATTGCGGTGATGTATGCGGGGAAAATTGTGGAAATAGGCAGTGTTTGGGAAATGTTTTACAATCCCCAGCACCCTTACACCTGGGGGCTTCTTGCCTCATTCCCTGCCATTGATGATGGAGAAAAGCGCTTGCACGCGATTCCGGGAATGCCGCCGAATATGATTCATCCCCCTGAAGGTGATGCTTTCCATCTCCGCAACCCATACGCGATGAAAATCGATGCCATGGCAGCCCCGCCTTTCTTTTCCGTTTCGCCTACCCATAAGGCGGCAACATGGCTTTTAGCGCAGGGAGCACCAGACATCGTCCCTCCGCCGGAGATTTTAAGACGCTGGGAAATTTTTAAACAATATCAAATCCGAGGTGAGAAAAATGACGACGACCCGGGCGATTGAGGGGAGACTGCTGGAATTGCAGTGTGTTACAAAGACTTTTAATTCCGGCAAAAAAAATGAAGTCAAAGCGGTAGATAACATTAGTTTCAGCATTTATAAGGGGGAAACCCTTGGTCTTGTGGGAGAAAGCGGCTGTGGAAAATCCACCACCGGCAGAATGATTGCAGGACTTTTCGCTCCCACTGGCGGTTCGATCATTTTTGACGACGAACACATCGGGAATTTAAAAGAAAAGAAAAGCCTGATGCGTTTCAGACGAAGGGTGCAGATGATCTTTCAGGATCCATATGCCTCCCTTGATCCGCGAATGAAAGTAAGAGAAATTATTGCCGAAGGAATAAAGCTTCACAAGCTGGCCAAAAGCAAAAGCGAATTGGACTTAAGAGTGGAAGAACTGCTTTTGCAGGTGGGGCTGGACAGTTCCTGCTCCGGGCGGTATCCCCATGAGTTTTCCGGGGGGCAAAGGCAAAGAATCGGCATTGCCAGAGCTGTTGCCGTTGAGCCGGAGTTCATCGTCTGCGACGAGCCTATTTCTGCCCTTGACGTTTCGATTCAGGCACAGGTGATAAATCTGCTTTTGGATTTGAGGGAAAGCCGCTCGCTTACGTACTTGTTTATCGCCCACGACTTAACTGTGGTGCGCCGTGTAAGCGACAGGATCGGCGTTATGTACAAAGGAAAACTTGTAGAAATAGGTGACAGCGATGAAATTTACCATTTCGGAGTTCACCCTTATACCGAAAGCCTGTTGTCGGCAATCCCCATCGCCGACCCGGTTTACGCTCAGAGCCACAAGCGCAAAACATACTCCCCGAATATGGAAGAAGACGGCAATGACGCTGCCTTAAGGGAGATAGCGGAAAATCACAGCATCTATTGCACTGAAAGCGAAATCGGATTCTACCGGGAAAAACTTTTAAATAAAAAATCAAAATCATAAAAAGAAGGGAAATATCATGAAAAAAGCATTATTAACATCTATTTTAGCAGCAGGGTTACTTTTGTCGGCCTGCTCCACTTATCAGACGGATAATTCGTCGGGCACAGAAAGCACTCAGTCAAATTCAGCAGAAAGCTCAGCCGCAAATACAGATGCAGCTTCCGCTGAAACGAACAATCCAAAAGAAATCACCTTGGTGCTTTCCCAAGAGCTTAACACAATCGATCCCAAAAGCGGCGTGGATTCCAATAGTTCCAGTGCAATGAACAATATTTATGAGGGGCTTTATCGCCTTGACGAAGGGGCCAGACCCTACCCTGCCGGAGCCGCCGAGCTGCCGCAGATAAGCGCCGATGGTCTTGTTTATACCATAAAGCTGAATCAGGCGGCACAGTGGTCCAACGGCGCTAAAATCACTGCGGATGATTATGTCTACGGTTGGAGCAGGGCAGTTTCGGCTGAAAACGCAGCCGAAAATCTGCATTTCTATACTTATCTCAAAAACGCCGACGAAATTATCAGCGGTGAGAAAAATATTTCTGAGCTGGGTATTCGCGCACTGGACGACTACACCCTTGAAATTACATTGAAGGCTCCAATTAGTTATTTCACCTCTCTTCTTGTGAGCCCTCCCTTTTTCCCTCTTAATCGAGAATACGTGGAAGACCAGGGGAATTTGTTTGCCTCAGATTCCGATCATTCCATATACAATGGTCCATTTGTCTTAACAGAATTTTCCGGGCCGGGAATCGGCGCGGACTGGGCTTATCTTAAAAACGACAGTTATTGGGATAAAGACAATGTACATATTGACAGAATCAACATTAAAATCATAAAAGAGACGGCTACCGCCATGAGCCTGTTTGGCACCGGAGAAGTGGACCAGATCGGGATTTCCGGCGAATATGCCCAGAATGAAATCAATTTCCCGGCTTTCGTTGCTGCGAATGCCTCTACCCTGGTCTTTATCGGTTACAATGCTGAAAATGAGATCTTCAAAAACAAAAATGCCAGGGAAGCCATCTCCTTACTAATCGACCGGGAAGCCGTGGCTAACAGTCTGTTAGGTGACGGATCTGCTCCTGCGAATGGCATTACNNAGCATACACGCCAACCCAACCACCGGACAGGACTTTGCAGAAACCTTGGGCGTGGAACTTAAAACCGATGTGGCAAGAGCGAAAGAACTTTGGGCAGCAGCCCGCTCAGAGCTAGGCCTTACCGGAGAAGTTACCATCGAATTCCCCACCTTTGAATCAGACAGAATGAAGACTGTGGGCGCCTATATTCAAGGAGTGGTGGAAGAAAACCTTGAAGGTGTTAAAGTTAACTTGAACGTACTGCCCGTGTCGGTCTTTATAGACACCGCAAGAAACGGTAATTTTACAATGTTTATGTGTACCTGGTCACCTGATTTTTCGGACGCCACCAGCCTGCTGGAACTGTTTGAAACTGATGGGGGCAGCAACTGGAGCCGTTATTCCAATCCGCAATATGACACGCTTCTAAAATCCGCCAATGTGGATTTTGCCGCCGATGCGGAGAAACGCTTTGAGAAGCTGCAAGAAGCGGAACGATTTATCCTTGATGATTTTGGAGTGGCTCCTATCTTCTATCAAAGCTCAGCATTATTGCGTAACCCCAAACTGAAAGGCATCATTTACCACACGACATACCCGATTTACGATTATAAAAATGCTTATTTGGAAGATTAAACAAGTGCAGGTATTTATACTTTAACTGAAACCGCCAAATCCAATAGACAAAAAGATCGACAATCCTGTCAAATGCTGTACAGGCCATAATTAAACCCAAAAAGACGAGCCAACTGGTATTTTTACAATCAGCTGGCTCGTCTCTATTTATTATTTTCAGTTTCTAAAGTCCATATTCTGTGCATTTGTAGTAAAATTGTTGTAGAATACCTTTTCCCAAATTCCACAAACCCAGTAACCATGCGGGTTTGCGGGCTTTTCTTAATCCTTCGTTTTCATCGTCGGGAACAACAGCACATCCCTGATTGCATAAGAATCCGTAAGCAGCATAACAAACCTGTCAATGCCGATTCCAATACCGCCGGTCGGTGGCATACCGATCATGAGTGCATTTACAAAATCATCATCCATGGCNNCCTTAAAACGCTCAATCTGATCCAGAGGGTCATTTAACTCAGAATATGCATTTGCCATCTCACGCTTTGTAATGAACAGCTCGAAGCGCTCCGTATAATCCGGGTCATCAGGCTTTTTCTTGGTAAGAGGAGAGATTTCAACCGGATGGTCCATAATAAAGGTCGGCTGAACCAAATGCTCTTCTACAAATTCCTCAAAAAGCAAGCTTAGAATATCGCCCTTCTTATGGCGCGCCTCATACTCCACATGGTACTGGTCGGCCAGAGCCTTAGCTTCCTCATCCGTATGGATGGTGGTAAAATCAATGTCCTTGTATTTCTTTAAAGCGTCTACCATGGTAATGCGTTCAAATGGCTTTGATAAGTCAATTTCCACACCATCATAGTTCACTACAGCCGTTCCAAGAACCTTAAGGGCAACAGACCGGAATAAATTCTCCACCAGATCCATCATGCCGTGGTAATCGGTATAAGCCTGATATAATTCCATCAAAGTGAATTCCGGGTTATGACGGGTATCCACGCCTTCATTTCTGAAAACGCGCCCGATTTCATAAACTCTTTCCAATCCGCCTACGATCAGCCTCTTTAAGTAAAGCTCAAGAGAAATACGAAGCTTTACATCCTCATCAAGAGCGTTGTAATGAGTTTCAAAAGGTCTTGCCGCAGCGCCGCCTGCATTAGCAACCAGCATTGGCGTCTCCACCTCCATGAAGCCCTGGGCATCTAAATGGTCACGGATGGCCTTGATGATCTGGGAACGCTTTACAAAGGTATCCCTTACTTCAGGGTTCATGATCAGATCTACATATCTCTGTCTATAGCGAATGTCCGTATTGGTCAGACCGTGGAACTTCTCCGGAAGAATCTGAAGGCTCTTGGTAAGAAGTAGAACGCTCTCAGCATGGATGGAAACTTCTCCCGTCTTTGTTGTAAACGCAGTTCCCTTAATGCCTACGATATCACCGATATCCAGCTTCTTGAATTCNNTACTGTCTCTGGCCACATAGGACTGAATATTGCCTTTTAAATCCTGTACATTACAGAAGGAAGCTTTCCCCATCACGCGCTTTGACATAAGACGTCCTGCAATGGATACTTCCTTTCCTTCCCATTCTTCATAATGTTCCTTGATTTCACTGCTGTGTACATTTGCATCGTACTTTGTAACTTTAAACGGATCCTTTCCCGCTTCCTGAAGCTCTGCCAGCTTTTCCCGGCGGACCTTCAGCAAATGGTTTAAATCCTCTTCTATAACCTGATTCTGGTTTTGATTCTGCTGTTCTGCCACCTGTTTGCACTCCTTTGTGAACTATGTTAAAGAAGTTCGATTCGCCAGACGGCTCATCGAACGGCTAATTTTCTAAGACACTCTCTGAATTTCCAGAACCTTATATTGAATCACTCCGGACTGTGTCTCTACGTCTACCACATCTCCCACTTTCCTGCCGATCAGCGCATGACCTACCGGGGATTCGTTGGAAATCTTATTCTGAAGGCTGTTTGCCTCCGTGGAACCCACGATTTTGAATTCCATCTCTTCGTCCTCATCAACATCGTAGACTTTTACCTTGCAGCCAATGTTAATCTTATCTAAATCTATCTCATCCTCAACCACTACCTCTGCATTTTTAAGGAGCTTCTCCAGCTCTTCAATACGCAGCTCAATGTCTCTTTGTTCATCCTTAGCGGCATCATATTCAGCGTTCTCGGATAAGTCGCCTTGCTCTCTGGCTTCCTTGATCTTCTGGGCGACCTCTTTTCTTTTTACTACCTTTAAATTCTGAAGCTCATCCTCGTATCTTTTAAGGCCTTCGTAGGTTAAAATATTTTTCTTGTCTACCATGGTTTTTGATTCCTCCTGGTTTCATACTCGCTCATTCGCATTCCAAATATTATAGCGTAAACATCTAAAAATGTCAAGAATGTAACTAATCCTGATTCTAATTCTCTGATCGGGCTTTTCCGATCCTTTCTTCCGCAAAACGCTTTAATTCATCCATGGTTCCCACCTGGTTGATATCATTTCTAAGCTTTGCGGAATGAGGCAGTCCGGCTGTATACCACGCCATATGCCCACGCATCTCACGCATGGCCACCACTTCCCCTTTGTGCTCCATCTCCAGGGCACCGTGGCGGATGATCATCTTAGAAATCTCCTCCCTGGCAGGCCCTGGAAGCAGTTCTCCTGTTTCCAGATAATGAAGGGTTCTTTTAAAGATCCAGGGATTTCCCTTGGCTCCCCGGGCAATCATCACCCCGTCACAGCCGGTTTCCTCCATAAGGGCCTTTGCATCTTCCGGCTTAAATACGTCGCCGTTTCCAATAACCGGGATTGTTACAGCTTCCTTTACCTTCCTTATAATAGTCCAGTCCGCTGTTCCTGAATAATACTGCTCCCTGGTCCTGCCGTGAACAGCCACTGCCGCCACTCCGCAGCTTTCCGCCATTTTGGCAAACTCTACAGCATTGCAATCCTCTTCTGTAAAGCCCTTTCTGAATTTTACAGTCACAGGCTTTTTCACTGCCCTTACCATGGCGGTCAGGATGCGCTCTGCAAGCCCGATATCCTTCATAAGCGCCGACCCTTCCCCGTTATTTACGATCTTCGGCATGGGACAGCCCATGTTCACATCAATAAATGCATAGGGTCCTTCTTCCACCTGGGCCGCAATATCCGCCATGATCTCCGGGTCAGATCCAAAAAGCTGGAGGCTTACAGGACCTTCCCCATCAGCTACTTTAATCAGCTCTTTTGTATTTCTGTTCTTATATAAAATTGCCTTGGCGCTGACCATTTCCGTTACTGCCATACCACAACCCTGCTCCCTGCAGAGAAAACGAAATGGCAGGTCAGTAACTCCTGCCATCGGTGCCAATATCAGGTTGTTGTCCAACGTCAAATTTCCAATTCTAAGTTTCACGTATCTCTTTCTCCGCCTTCCAATTCTTCTCCCAGATAAAACACCCGGTAGTACATTTCCAAAGATTCCAGAAGTTCCCTTTTTTCTTTCTGGTACTGCTTGATCTTCAGCACGCTACCGATTTNNAGGCTTGAAAACTGCTGGTTAAAATAATATTTCTGCTCATAGGAATTGGCGCCGCAAAGCACCACATTATCTCCATCATGCTCCATCGTTCCTGCCACCGCTCTTTCCTCATTATCGCCCATGCTTTGGGTGTAAAGGGATACCCTTGGGTATTTCCATTATATACTGACATTATATTTTAGCATACCCGAAAAGAAATGACAATAGGTCAAAAATCAGTGGTACACCGCTTGATCAGCCGGCAGGTCACCCGGTTATTCTTGTTTACTTCCGTTTTTTCTCCCAGAAGGATTTTCATCATATTATCAACGGAGATGTTGCTTAATTCCTCGACCCTGTTATCGATGGAAGAAAGCTCAGGATCGCTGCAGATCGACAGGGCCGAATTATTAAATCCGGTAATGCACAAATCTTCCGGAACTTTTAAAAGCTTTGCATTTGCATACTTTATCGCTCCTACGGCAAGACCGTCATCTGTGGCAACCACACTGTCAAATCTTAAATCACGCCGCTCCAGGAGGATATCCCTTACCGTGTGGATCCGGTTTTTTACATAAAGCTTCAAATCTCCCAGAACCGGAAGCCCATGGGCTTTTAAAGCGGATTCATAGCCCGCCAGCTTCTGATTCCCACTGTAAGAGTGAGAATCACAGAGAAACAGGATTCTCCGCCGGCCTGTTTCAATCATCTGACTGGTCACATCATAGGTTGCCTGATAATCATCTCCATAAGCGCAATATATATTCTCGCCATCCAAATATCCGTTAATCAAAAACACAGGAACCTGTTTTGCTGCATTGCGGACATACTGTGAATTTTTATCCGCTTCTCCTGTCCCTGCGTAAGTGGAGCCGACCATAATGAGGGCGTCGATCCGCTTCGCAAGAAGAAGGCTGACATACTTTTCTTTTACGGACTGTTCAAACCCGCTGCAGCATAAAATACAGTCGTAACCATGCTCGTGCATGCGGCTCTCTAAATGAGCTACCGCTGTAGCCATATAGGCATCTGATACATCCGGACATAAAATCCCAATGGTCTTCATGGAGTCAAGTCCCAGCCCCCTGGCAAACACATTAGGGGTATAGCCGTTCTCTTCCATAATCGTCCTGACCTTCTGTTTTGTTCTCTCACTCACACGGGGGCTGTCGTTCACCACCCGGGATACAGTAGCGATGGAAACTCCTGCAAGTTCTGCAATGTCATAAATGTTCATTCTTGTAGTCCTTCTTACTCATCAAAATTTCCACACACAAAGCAAGCGTAAGCGCTTACACTTTTCTCGCTCCATTATACAGGATAATTTTCTGTAAAGCAACTGTTATTACTGATTTTATCCATAGAAAAATCAGTTTTATTTCTTAATTTATGCCCATAAATAAAAAGAAAAATCTCTTTTTTTCTTTCCCTATTGACGTCCGCACTAAAATAGTGTATGTTTTATGTAAGTACTTACATTACATGTACCAACCGAAACTGGTACCAAGAAAGGAAAGGAAGCTTATGCAGGATTTTATCAAAATTCATTCCGGAGATAATGTTGCAGTCGCATTAAAGCCGCTTTCTTCCGGCACTGCCGCAGAGATTGACGGAAAACTCGTTACACTCCGGGAAGATATCCCACAGGGCCATAAATTCGCCCTCACCGATATACCTGCCGGCTCATCCGTCATTAAATACGGCTGTGCCATTGGCATGGCAAAGGAACATATTAAGACAGGGGCCTGGATACACACACATAATTTAAAAACAGGTTTGGGGGACTTACTGACTTATACGTATGAAAAGCAGGAAACGGAAGTTGCCCCCACGGACGAACGTTTCTTTCACGGTTACCGCAGACCAGACGGAAAAGTGGGCGTACGCAATGAAATCTGGATCATTCCCACGGTTGGCTGTGTCAATAACATAGCCACTGCTCTTGAGCGCATGGCAAAGAAATACGTAGGCGGCACTATTGACGAAGTTGCCGCATTCCCTCATCCCTACGGCTGTTCCCAGATGGGTGATGACCAGGAATATACCAGAACCATTCTGGCTGATTTGATCAGCCATCCCAACGCCGGCGGCGTTCTTGTTCTGGGACTTGGCTGTGAAAACAGCAGCATCTCCGAGCTAAAACCCTATATCGGTGATTTCGATGAGAACCGGGTAAAGTTCCTGGTAGCTCAGGATTCTGAGGATGAAATGGCTGATGCCATGGAGCTCATCGGACAGCTGGCTGAATACGCAGGTACGTTCCAAAGAGAGCCTGTAAGCTGCAGCGAACTCATCATCGGTATGAAATGCGGCGGGTCCGACGGTTTATCCGGAATCACAGCCAATCCAACAGTAGGAGCATTCTCCGATATGCTGGTTTCCAAAGGCGGAACCACCATTCTGACAGAAGTTCCCGAAATGTTCGGCGCGGAAACTCTTCTCATGAACCGTTGCCAGAACGAAGAAACCTTTGAAAAGACCGTAGATCTGATCAATGATTTTAAAAATTATTTCACCAGCCATAACCAGACCATTTACGAAAATCCTTCCCCAGGCAACAAAAAGGGCGGCATCTCCACCCTGGAGGACAAATCTCTGGGGTGCGTCCAGAAATCCGGCAGCGCTCCGGTCGTAGATGTATTAAAATACGGGGAGCCGGTACGTAATNNAATCTACTTAGCGCTCCTGGTAACGACTTAGTTGCCTCCACGGCACTGGCTGCCTCCGGCGCCCATATCGTCCTGTTTACCACAGGCCGCGGTACCCCATTTGCCTGTCCGGTACCGACCATGAAGATCTCCACCAACACCGCCTTAAGCACAAAGAAGAATAACTGGATCGATTTTAACTGCGGCGTACTGGTCGAAGATACGGATATGGACACTCTTAAAAATGAATTTTTCGATTTTGTGATCGAAGTGGCTTCCGGTAAAAAGGTGAAATCCGAAGAAGCAGGCTTCCACGACATGGCTATCTTTAAGCGGGGTGTGACCTTATAATCCGGCTTATTAGCAACGCTTTTGCTTTCAATAATACCATATATATCTATATTCATGCAATGAAGAAAAAAGGAGATAAATTCAATGGAAAAGTTATGTTATGAAACACTGGAAAAGCTTGGCTTTGACGGATATCTTTTAAAGGATGCCCCGGAACGGGTGCTGCAGTTCGGCGAAGGTAATTTCNNTGGATTATTTTATCGACGTTCTGAACGAAAAGACCGGATTCAACTCCAAGGTTGTTTTATGCCAGCCCATAGCACCAGGTCTTGCAGATATGATCAACGAACAGGAAGGGCTTTATACTCTTTTCCTCCGCGGTTTTGAAAACGGACAGAAGGTAAATGACAAGCGTGTGATCTCCTGTGTAAGCAGATGCTTAAATCCTTATACGGATTATGAGTCCGTATTGGCCTGTGCGGATAATCCTGATCTGCGTTACATTGCCTGCAATACCACCGAAGCAGGTATTACCTATGATCCTTCCTGCCAGTTTACGGATGTTCCGGCTGACAGCTACCCAGGAAAACTGACTCAGTTCCTTTACAGAAGATTTGAAAAGTTCGGAAAAGAAGCAGGCAAGGGCTTTGTAATCCTTTCCTGTGAGCTGATCGATAACAACGGAAAAGAACTGGAAAAATGCGTTTTAAAATACGCTGAGCAATGGGACTTAGGCAAGGAATTCACCACGTGGATCAAAACAGAGAACATCTTCTGCTCCACTTTGGTAGACCGTATCGTGACCGGATATCCAAGAAATGAAGCAGCTGCCATCTGTGAGGAATTAGGTTATCAGGATAACATTATCGATACCGGTGAAGTCTTCGGCTTCTGGGTCATTGAAGGACCGGACAGCTTTAAGAAAGAACTGCCCTTTGAAGAAGCAGGCCTTCCTGTTATCATCTGCAACGACCACAAGCCATATAAGCAGAGAAAGGTCCGCATTTTAAACGGCGCCCACACCTCCTTTGTATTAGGCGCTTACCTTTCCGGCCAGGATATTGTCCGCAGCTGCATGGATGATGAAGTGATCTGCGGCTTCATGAATAAAACCATTTATGATGAGATCATTCCTACGCTGACCCTTCCAAAGGAGGAATTGATGAGTTTTGCAGCCTCTGTTACGGAGCGTTTCAAAAACCCATTTATTGATCATGCCCTGTTATCCATTTCCTTAAATTCCACCTCCAAATGGAAAGCCCGTGTTATGCCTTCCCTTAAGAGCTATGTGGAAAAAACAGGCACACTTCCTAAATNNATAACGGCCTCCTTTGCTTTTTACATCGCATTCTACACCGGAATGAACCTTACGGTCGACGGCCTTGTTGCAGCACGTCCTGCCGGTGACGAGTACACCATCAAGGATGATAAGCCGGTTCTTCAGTTCTTCTATGACCACAAGGATGACGATGCGGCTTCCCTTGTTCATGCGGTTTGCACCAATGCTGACTTCTGGGATGAGGATTTAAGTGAAATTGCAGGATTTGAAGAAGCCGTGGCTGGCTATTTAACAGCCATTAAAGAAAAAGGCGCATATGAAGTTATGAAGGAATGTTTAAACTGACCGGAAGAAAGAGTAACCAGGCAGAACACAGCATTTATTGATTAATAAGATATTCTCCCACGAATCAAAAAAGAAACCGGAAGTCCTTAACAAGGATCCGGTTTCTTTTTTAATATATCATAAGTCCGCAGTGCAGCTCTCAAGAAATTTCCTCGACCATTCTGCATTATCCGGCCTGCTGTCCTCAATTGTCATCTGGATATACGGTTTTTCCCTTTTCACAAAATCCAGGATCACATCATATTTCATAACTCCGGTTCCCGGAGCGCCGGAGACGATCCGGTCGTCTTCCACCACAAAGTCTTTCATATGAAGGACATCCGTATATCCGCCTAAATCCTCAATAGCTTCTGCAATCACCTGCTCATAATGCTCACTGTTTTCTGCTGACAAAAGATTTACCGGATCCAGGATAATTCTTAAATTAGGCGAACCAATGGCTTTAAGCACCTTCAGCGCCCGTTTGGAATTGTATACAATATGGCTCCATACCGGTTCAATCGCAATGATCACGCCGAATTTTTCCGCACATTCCACAACCGGGCGCAGGTTTTTGATAAAGGTCTGAAGCGCTTCCTCTGTGTGACAGGCCGGTTCATAACGATATTCCTCATTAGGCGCACCTGTTTCAGTTCCCACCACGCTGCAGCCTAATATAGAAGCAAANNAGCAAAACGCAGATGGGCGTAATAGCGCTCCTGGATTTTTATGATTTCTGACCGGTCTGGGTGAGCCAGATTCAAATAGCAGCCCAGGACTGCAATATCCACATCATGTTCTGCAAATTTCTTGCGCAAATACGTCGCATAGCCTGGCGTCAATGCGGAATCCTCCACAGAATGCTCTTGTACCGTCTTTGCCAGCGCCAGATGGGCACAGGTAAACCCCTGTTCATGGGCGGCCTTCACCCGCTCCTCCAAGGTCCCGGGTGCCACGTCGTGTAACCGGATTCCGATCTGCATAATAACTCCTCCTTTATCTCACTTCATAATGATTGATGTTACTCAGCTCAAAGGCATCCCCTTCTTGTCCTGAAATCTTCACATGATCACAGATCAGGGTGTCCACGTTGCTGATGAGAAATCCTTTCTTCCTGCAATCTTCCACTCCTGACAGCATGGCAGGCGTCCCTGCCTTTGCATTGTCCGCAAAAGAAATATCAACGTTTTTAAATTCAATGCGTTCAATTTTTCTTTCCGGAAGCCCATAGAGGAAGGAAGCAGCCACATGGCAGTTTTCCGCCTTGATGTTGGTAAAAGAAAGTCTCTTTATCTCAGGGGTCCGCTCATCCACAGGAAGGGCCTCACGGCACTGTACATAATCGGACTTTCCATCGGGATCGCAGAAATAAAAGCTGTTTACAACAAAAGGCGTCATGACGTGATCCATATGGATATGGTCAAAATAAATCTCAGAAAGCACAGAATCCTTTCCTCTGCCTCTTCTCGTCTTGATCCGGAGCCCTCTGTCCGTATTACGGAACAGGCAGCGCTCCACCCGGATATTTTTAACGCCTGCGCCCACTTCGCTTCCCACGGTAACCGCTCCATGGCCGTTTTCCATCAGGCACTGGCGGATCCGGATGTTTTCAGAAGGCGTTTGATACCTGCGGCCCATATATATTTTTCCGGACTTGACCGCAATGCAGTCATCGCCTAAGGAAAAATGAAGCCCCAGTATTTCCACGTCCTTGCAGGATTCCGGGTCCAGGCCATCGGTATTGGGTGAATCTGCCGGATTTTCTATATCCAGGTTCAGGAACTTTAAGTCCCGGCTAAAATATGGGTGAAGCACCCAGGCAGGGCTGTTTTTTAAAGAAAAGCCCTGAAGGGCCACATGGTTACACCTCTCTAAAAATACCATGCGGGGCCGGAATGCCACCTTCATCTGGCGGACATTGTCCCACCAGTTGTCAAAGGAGGCCTGTCCGTTGATCAGCCCAGGGCCATAGACCACCACATCCTCTACATCGATCCCGGTTATGATCCCTGCAAACATGGGGAGAGGATTTCCTTCCCAGGTTCCCAGATTGTAATCCTCTTTTTCGTCATAGCTTTCGATCATTCCGGGAAATCTGGGATATTTGTACCGGTCCGTATCTGCCAGAAGTTCCGCTCCTTTAGCCAGCTCAAGCCTTAAATGGCTCTTTAAAAACAGGCTGGTAATCCGGTACCTTCCTTTGGGAATCAATACCCGGCTATCCTTCGGGCAGGCCATGATAGCCGCCTGGATAAAGGAGGTATCATCCTGATTTCCATCGCCACTGGCTCCCATATCTTTTACATTTAATGTTACAAATTCATAGTCGGTATGGAAACTGGTTTCCGCTCTTTCCCCATTTCTTTCCAGGGAAATAGTATAATCCATATCCGGCTTTAAGTCAAACAGCGTAAAGACAACCCGGTCCGTTTCTCCAAAAACTTCTCCATTTACCAGAATCTTTCCCGGTGTCTCAAATGCATAGATCTGCTCAGTCACCGTCTCTACGGTCACAGACCGAGCTGTTTTTAAGACAATTTTTAATTCCATACTGACTTTACCTCGCCTGTAATATTTTTCTATTAGAAGAATCTTTTTCCCTATTTAAAAAGGGCGCAGCAATTATATACCACGCCCGTTTTTTTATTATCCCTTAACGCCTCCTGCCGCGATACCGTCAATAAAGGCATCCTGGGCGCAGAAGAATACAATCAGGGAAGGAATAATGGAGATTAAAGACATCGCCAGAATCCGGTTCCACTGGAATCCCACATCACCGTCCATGGACATGCGCAAATAAATGGAGTTCGTATATTTGGGCATATCGGAAACGTAAATAAGCGGTCCCATAAAGTCGTTGGAAGTCCACATGAACTGAAACAGCGCAACAGATACCAGGGATGGCTTTAACATGGGAACAATCACATACCATAAGGTCTTTATGGAACTGCAACCATCAATTTTAGCGGCTTCTTCCAGCTCCTTTGGCACGCCTCTTAAAAACTGTATCAGCATGAATAGCAAATAGGTATCTCCTGCAAACAGGGAGGGCATTACTAACGGTAAATAGGAGTTGGTCCAGCCCCACTTATTGAACATGATATACTGGGGCGCATTTAACACGACCTGGGGCAGGAATAAGGTGGAAATCATAAGTGAAAAGAGAAATCCTTTCCCCTTAAATTCAAATCTGCCAAAGCCATAAGCCGTAACAGTGGCCGATACGACTGTGAAAATAACCTTTGGTATAATAATTTTATAGGTATTGATCATAGACTTGATTAAATTAATCTTTCCACCGTAATCAACAAACGCATTGGCATATCCATCAGTCACAGGTTTTTTCGGCCAGAACCATGCACTGGTAAAGATTTCCGAATTTGTCTTAAAGGTTGCGCCCACCATCCAGAGTAAGGGGTATACCATAATAAAGCCGACAAGGATAAGTACCGTATATCGGACCACCGAACTGATTTTTCTCCTGGCTTCCTTCGTCATATCAGCTACCTCCCATCCTCATCTGAATAGTAAACCCACTTCTTCTGGCTTATAAACGCAACTGCCGTAAAGGTCATGACAATGAGGAACAGAATCCATGCCTGAGCGCTTGCTATTCCCATTTTATGGCGCAGGAATGCATTGTTGTAAATCAGGATTGAAATCAAAGTGGTTGCTCCATTAGGCCCGCCCTTTGTTACAAGGAACGGTCCGTTGAATTCCTGGAATGCCTGGCATAGCTGGGTAATTAAATTGTAGAAAATTACCGGCGTAATTAAGGGAACCGTAATTTTAAAGAACTGTGTCCACTTTCCTGCCCCGTCAATGGAAGCCGCCTCGTATAAATCTTCAGAGACTCCCTTTAAGGCTGCAAGGAAAATCACCATGGCGGAACCAAACTGCCAGACCCTTAAAAGTACAATCACGGCCAGGGCACCGCCTCCACTTGCCATCCAGTTGATCTTTTCAATACCAAATACGCCAAGGGCGGTATTAATCAGGCCGTCCGTATTGAATACGGCCCTCCATAAAATTGCGATGGCAATGGAGCCACCCAGAATAGACGGAATATAATAGGCAGTCCTGAAAAAATTAACTCCCTTTAATTTAAAATTCAGAATATATGCGACGAACAAAGCAAACGTCAGCTTTAAAGGTACGTCAAAAATTGCATATTTAAAGGTAACGACAAAGGCTTTAACGATATCGGAATCAGTAAAAATCTTCTGGTAGTTCATCACGCCTGTCTTCGTAATACCGTTAAATAAGTCATAGTTTGTAAAACTGTAGTACAGTGAAGAGGCGAACGGATAAACCTTAAAAAGAATAAATCCAACCAGCCATGGTAAGATGAAAAAGAACCCTGCATTGTCTGCCAGGACCTTACGGATACCCTTTGACTTCATACTCTTATCCCTCCTGTTTTTTTAAAATTGTATATTGCGCTTTAATCATTTCCTGTAAACCTGTGCATGTATCTTTATCGTTACTATCGATTTCTTTCCATATAAGTTCCCCGAAACCGCTGTATCTCTCCCTTTGAAGCACGCCGGTATTACATGCCTTTAAGATGGAATACCCAATTTCAAGAGCCTCAGGGGAATCCGGGAGTTCCTTTATTTTCTCTCTGACTGCAGTTTTAAACAGATCCTTCAATTCCCTGTAATATTCATAGATTTCCTCTGACATCTGGCCAATTGTCTCTATGAGAGCAACCAGGCCGCTTCCTGTGAACTGCTCCTCTTTCCGAAACAAGGCCGCAATCTCATTATAATGCTCTTTTCTTTTATACCTTGTCTCATATGCTGTTACAAAGGGCATAAAGTCCAGGGTCCAGGCCCTGCTGCCAGCTAACGCCTCAATCATCTGTCTATATTTTTCGTCCCCGGTCTGATCCAACNNCTCTCTGTCAGCTCCTTAAGTACTTCCTCTCTGCTTAGATAAGCCAGCACAAAATCCTTACTGACCTCTTCACCGGCAATTTCATACCTTTGCACAGCCCCCATAAGCCGGTATGGGACCAATATTTTATAACTACACTCCATAACGTCTGTCTGCCCTTTTCTTTATGAGAGCCGCCATAATAGTATGGCGGCCCATATGAACTATGTATCACTTATTCAAACTGCTTCTTTCAATCCGCATTCTGCGTTTATTTCAGGTTTTTATTAATTTTCAAGGGTTTCGGTAACGGCCTTGATCAGCTCGCTTGCCGCCTGCTCTGAAGTAAATTCCCCGGTACTTAACTTACCGAATACTTTATAGTAAGCGCCATCCGGATCTGCTTTTAAATCGTTGTGCTCAAACTTGCTGTCCAGTATGAACTTGCTGTAGTTCATAACCTTTGTATTGGCCTCAACGGTCAGAGGATCACCAAGGTTGTTATCCGCAAGAATCTTTAAGCCTGCTGCAGAGTTTGGGATACCTCTCTCTGTGGAACAAATTTTAACGCCTTCCTCTTCGTTTAACAGGAAGTTGATAAGCATCGCCGCTTCCTTCGGATGCTTGGAATTTCCCGCAACTGCAAATGCCATGGAAATCTTTGTAAAACCTCCGTCATAATCNNTCGCCCATATCAATGAACTCGCCGACTACAAACTCCTGACCCGGCTTGTTTACGCTGCCTTCCAGCGCTGCTTTGAATTTGGAAGCGGAGGAATCCCACTCAAAGATGCCTGCGTACTTTCCATCAATCCATTTTGCATTTTTGTCAAGTGAATCTGCCATATCACCGCGGATGGCTACTGCTGTCGGAGTGACATGCTTTTCTTCCAGGGTTTTAAAGAAGTCCATACCGTCTTTTACTTCTTCCTGGGTGTAATTCACCTTGCCATCCTCAACCCAGTTCTTGCCGTACTTGGATTCTAAATAATATACAAATAAGATTGCGCGGTCATATTCACCTAACGCCATGGGATACATATCAGGATCATAAGCTTTAAACGCTTCACCTGCCGCATACAGGGAATCAAGATCCGTAGGGATGTCACACCCTACCTCTTCAAACGCAGTCTTATTCCAGTAGAACACACGTCCTGTTGAGGAAATCGGAACAGCCATTAACTTATTGTCCACTTTACAAAGCTCAAGGCTTTCCTTGGTAAACTGTGTTAAATCAAGAACATCTGCGTAATCCTCCAGATTTGCGAAGGCTGTCCCGCCCTGGCTGTAGGATTCGATCCAGTTCCAGTTGATCTGCATAACATCAGGAGCATTCCCTCCTAAAATATTTAAAGACTGCTTCTCTTCCCAGCCAGTCCATGCACCGTACTCGGGAGCTACTGTAATGTTTGGATATTTAGCTTCAAATGCCTTAATCGCTTCCTCTGTTGCAGCATGTCTGCTGTCGCCGCCCCACCAGGAGAACCGAAGCTCTACCGGTTCTGCCGAAGCAACGGACTCCTCCGCCTTCGACTCTCCTGCTACAGCAGCGGTCGTCGCTGCTGCTGTCTCACTGGTACTCTTACCTCCGCCGCAGGCGCTTAAGGACACTGCCATAACAGTCGCTAACCCCATCGCAGCCCACTGTTTGATCTTTTTCATAGTTCTCTCTCCTTTTTCTTAACCCTCATAAATGAGTTCTTAAAAGCCTGTGTAAGTAGTTTCACTTTTTCTACATTATTTGACATTTTTGCGTAAGCGCTTACACTTTGCTTTTTCCTTATTATAACATCCATCTTTCCATAATTCATTTCAAATCCGGCACAAAACATTGCAAATATTGACATCCTATGGTATAGTTTCAGTATAATTAGCTGAGGAAATTACGATTTATGAAAGTACTTACCACTTTTTCAGAAGGAATCGAATACTGCATGGCCTCCCATTATTTCTCTATTGTGCATCTCCACAAGGATATGGGAGTTTTAAGTATGCACAGCCACCTCTGCCATGAATTCTATTTTTCCCTAAATGGGGGCTGCACCTTCATGATAGATGACAAAAATTACAGGATCGAACCGGGGAGCCTGTTCATGGTCAACCAATATGAAAAGCATCAGCTGCTTCAGATNNTAAAGATCCCTCTTATCTGGAAAGCATCTCCACACCACGGACGGATCTGACCTACTGTTTTACCCACAGGCCGAAGAAATTTTCTCACCGCATCGATTTAAACCATGGGCAGCAGCGGCGTTTTATGTATTACTTTAATAAACTGGCTGCAGAAGAAGGATTCGGCCAGGATGTGGAGGAACGCTCTGCCTTTGCTGAGTTCATGGTTTTCATTACAAAACTTGCCGCAGAGGCCTTTCTTGGGAGGGAATCGCAAGAACAGAGACAGTATTTCAGCAGTAAAGTGACCGATATCATCACCTATATCCATCACAACATTGATTCCCAGTTAAGCATCGGAGATATTGCGGCCCATTTTTATTTAAGTACCTCTTATCTTTGCAGGCTCTTCAAGAAAAGTACCGGTACCACCATCAATTCCTATATAATTTCCCGCCGCATTGAGCTGGCCCAGAAACTTCTGTCAGCCGGCTACAGCGTCAATGAAGTTTACAGCATGTGCGGATTTAACGATTACAGCAATTTTTTTAAAGCTTTTACAAAAAAAGTGGGGATTTCACCGAAGAAATATTCACAGAACAGTTTAAGATGATATGATTTAGGGATTGGAGCCCGGTTACCCGGGCCCCAATCCCCATTAATTTTCCTGTTTCTTTATTAATTGTATACCCAGCCGGTTCTTCTCATTTCCGTATAGGCAAGAAGGAAGGGTCCTACCCCTTTGGCATCATCCTTTACAATAGGCTCGGACATGTAATAATCGTAAGTTCCATTTCTCCTGTCTTTGCCTCCAAGTCCGGCCACCAGGCAGATCCCTCCCAGACTCATATTCCCCTCTTCCAGATGAAGATAGGTATCGCAGATTCCCTGGAAGGCTTTTTTTCCATACACGGAATAGGATTCGGGAAGATATCCTAAACGGACTCCCTTTAAAATGGCATAGGCGAAAATGGCGCTTCCGCTGGTCTCTAAATAATTCCTGTCCATGCCGCCTAAGTTAACCACCTGATACCACATACCGCTTTCATCCTGGTATTTTAACATGGAGTCTATCAGGTCACGGAACGCTTCCTCCATCTCCTTTAAACTTTCCTTATCTGACGGATCCGACTTGTCCATGGTATCTAAAAGGGCCATGGAGTACCAGCCTAACGCTCTCAGCCAGAAATTCTGGGACAGTCCTGTCACCTTATCACACCAAAACATCTCTCTGGAGGAATCGTATGCATGGTAGTAAAGGCCGGTTTCCGTATCCCTCATAATCTTCACCACATTGGAAAACTGGCTGTAAATATCCCCGCATTTTTCCTTATTATTAAACCGGGTTTCGTATTCCATATAAAACGGCTGGCACATATACAGACCGTCAAGCCAAACCTGGTTTGGATAAATATTCTTATGCCAGAAGTTTCCCTCTTTCGTCCGCGGCATCTTTCCAATCTGGCTGTAAACCACATCAATGGCTTTTCGGTATTTTTCCTTTCCAGTCAGATCGTAAAGCTCGAACAGGGTTTTTCCCGCATTGACATTATCTATGTTCCGCTCTTCCACATCATAGCCGTCAATGCTCCCGTCTTCTCTTACCCTGTGATCGATAAATGTGTCGGCAAAATCCAGATATTTTAAATCTTCGGTAATGGCGTACATTTCCAAAATGGATTTGATCATACAACGGTCTATGTAATTCCATCCGGCCTTCTCTCCCTGAAGCAGCTTCTCAATGTTCCATACCGGACGGTCCGGTGTGCTCTTTTCCATCAGTTCATTGATATACGTTTCAATTGCATCCATGTTCCTTCTCTCCTTGCTTCCTGTCCCTGTTTGACCCTTTAGGCGGTCGTTTCGCTGCGGTCATTCTCATACAAGCATAACCGGAAAGATTCCGGTTGTCAAATCCCATTCATAAAACAGCCTATAAAAAAACGGCGGGAAACAGCCGGGAATTTACTAAAAATCCCGTTTGCTCTCGCCAGTTTCATATCAATTCCATTCATTAAAATCCCAATTCCTGATCCACAAAGATGATTTCGCACTTCATACCCATAGGGGCCCGGTCGATCACTGCCGTTATGCGGCAAATCCGTTCAGGGCTGCTGCAGTCATAGCATTTGTCTGCATTTTTGGCGCACGGGGTCTTTGCATTTATTCTACGGGCATTTTGGGGAGCAGCAACATTCCTGCTCCGGTAAATGGCGTCCTCTAAGTTTGGGGTGATTTTATTTTTGCCTACAACATAATAACATGTTTCAGGACCAAAAGCGGTCATAGCGACCCGGTTTCCGGTTCCGTCGATGTTAACAATCTGCCCGGTCTCCGATACGGCATTGGCACTGGTTATATAGATATTCGCGCAGTTGGCCAGGTGCCGCACATCTCTGGAAGGCACCTTGTTGTGCCATACCACGGCATTGTTCTGCTGCAGCGCCTCAAAAAGCCCCATCTCCAGAAGGGTCACGCTTCCACCAAATCCAATGGTCTGGTTCTTTAAGGTCTCCACAAGATAATCGCGTGCTTCTTCTTGTGTAGAAAAAAGCTGCGTGGTAAACCCGTGTTTTTCAAAGTTTTGCCTGATTACCGTATATTCCATCTCTGCCTCCGGCTGTTGCGCTATTTCCATTTATTTTACAAGGTATTTGACTTTGATTATCTCACAAGCATCTTGCTGATCTGATACTGGTCTTCAGGGATATCCTTTGTCATACTAAGGGCTTCCTGAATATCGATATCCTGGAATTCTCCATGCCGATAGCCTACGACACGGTTGCTCTTTCCTTCACAGAGAAGCTCTACTGCCCTTGCGCCCATAATGGAAGCATAGACACGGTCCTTACAGGTTGGCGCGCCGCCTCGCTGCATATGGCCCAGGATGGTAGCCCTGGTCTCAATGCCTGTGGCAGCTTCGATTCTCTTAGCCATAGAGGAGGAATGTCCGATGCCCTCTGCATTGATGATGATGTGGTGCTTTTTGCCCCGCTTTCTGTTCTCAATGATACGGTTGATGAGAGCCTGCTCATCGCCGTCATAGCGTTCCGGTAAAAGGATATCCTCGGCACCGTTTGCAAAACCGCACCAAAGAGCAATATAGCCTGCATTACGTCCCATTACCTCTATGATGCTGCAGCGTTCATGGGAAGTAGATGTATCACGAACCTTATCAATGGCCTCCATGGCTGTGTTAACGGCCGTATCAAAACCAATGGTGTAATCGGTACAGGCGATATCCAGATCAATGGTTCCGGGAAGTCCGATGGTATTGATCCCAAGTGCGGAAAGCTTACCGGCTCCCCGGAATGAACCGTCTCCTCCGATGACCACAATNNAGATCTCGGCGCCCTTTCTCTGCCCTTCGGCAGTTGTGAACTCCTGACATCTGGCTGTATATAAAATGGTTCCTCCGCGGTGAATAATATCTGATACGCTGGTACTGTTCATATCAACGATTTCTTCCTGCAGAAGGCCTGCGTATCCCCTCATGATCCCCTTTACGTCCAATCCTTCATGGATTGCAGTCCTGACAATAGCACGGATCGCAGCATTCATACCTGGTGCATCACCGCCGCTGGTTAATACACCGATGGTTTTCACTTGTTTTGCCATAGTAGCTTCCTCCTGATTCACGGATATCTGTTTTAGTAAGTTTCTTATTGCGTACATGTTGTATTCTAATTCATTTTACCAATCTTTTCAAGTTTTTTTTCTACAAGCTTGACATTTTTTTCACCAAGTTTTTTAACCAGGACAGCCAGCAGCCCGTCTGCCGCGTTTACGTTCCGGTTGNNTAAATCATTTAAGATTTCCCGCTCTACTGCCATATAGGATTCCTTATCAGGGAATTTCAGCCACAGCTCCTTTGGCAGGTCTGTAAAGGTCGTTACCCGCTCACAGATCAGCTTTCCCACCGGATCCTCTCCGACCGAGACTCTTCCTTGTATGAAGACCTTGGAATCTTCCACAAACAGTTCCCTCTTGCTCTCATAATCCTTGGGGAACACGATCACTTCCACGGATCCTGCTAAATCCTCCAGGATGATGAATGCCATCATTTTATTGTTTCTGGTAGTTTTTACGGTCTTTCCTGTAATCATACCTCCGATGGTCACATAGGAACCGTCGGCAACACCGGCTTTTCCTGTTTCCTCATCCAAAACAAAATCTATGGTGGTTGCGGTAATATTATTTCTCCAGGTGGTTTCGTAAGCTTCCATGGGATGGCCGCTTAAATAGATGCCAAGGGTTTCCTTCTCAAATGCCAGTAAGTCTTCCTTTAAAAATTCCCCTACATCAGGGAAAGTAACCTGAAAATGGCTCTTTTCTTCCTCCCCTGCAAGATCAAACAGAGTCATCTGGCCTTCCATGGTATTTTTCCGTTCCTTACTTCTCTGCTCCAAAAGCTCCGGCGCAATCAAAAGCTTCTGCTTTCTTGTACCGGGAAGGGTGTCCAAAGCACCGGATTTTATGAAATTTTCCAGAGTCCTTTTATTGACCTCCTTATTGCTCATCCGGTCAATAAAATCTTCCAAATCGTGGTACACCCCGTTCTGCTCCCGTTCCGCCACGATAAGCTCAACCACGGACTTGCCCACGCTCTTAATGGCCGACAAGCCGTAGCGTATGGATCCTCCGGAAACGGAGAACCCGCTTTCTCCCTCATTAATATCCGGCGGAAGGATGGAAATCCCCATCTGCCTGCAGCTTAAAATGTATTCCGATACCTTTGATACGTTATCCATGACAGAGGTGAGGAGGGCTGCCATGAATTCCTGGGGATAATAATATTTTAAAAAGGCGGTCTGATAGGATACCACCGCATATGCCGCCGCATGGGATTTGTTAAAGGCGTATTTGGCAAAATCGATCATCTCGTCATAGATCTGGTTTGCCGTTTTTTCATCAATTCCATTGGAGATGCACCCTGTTACCTCTTCCTCCGGATTCCCATAGACAAAGTTCTGCCGTTCCTTTTCCATGACAGAGGTCTTCTTTTTTGACATGGCTCTGCGCACCAGGTCACTTCGGCCCATGGTATATCCGGCAAGCTCTCTAACAATCTGCATTACCTGTTCCTGGTATACGATACAGCCATAGGTAGGGTCTAAGATGGGTTCCAGCTGGGTGCATTCATAGGTAATGGATCTTCGGTCGTTCTTCCCCTTTAAATACTTGGGAATAAAGTCCATGGGGCCGGGGCGGTAAAGGGAAATTCCGGCAATAATATCTTCCAGGCTTTCCGGTTTCAGCTCCTTCATAAAGCTCTTCATGCCGGAGCTTTCCAGCTGGAACACCCCATCATCCCTTCCGGTACCGATGGAATCCAGCACTGCCTTGTCATTATAATTGATCCGGTCCATATCGATGGATAACTGCCTGTTTTTCTCTATGGCCTTAACCGCATTTTGAATGACCGTTAAAGTACGCAGACCCAGAAAATCCATCTTCAAAAGTCCCAGCTCTTCCAGAGTGGTCATAGTAAACTGAGTGGTAATGGTACCGTCGGACGCCCTGGAAAGGGGAACATATTCGTCCACGGAAGTCCGGCTGATCACGACTCCGGCAGCATGCATGGATGTATGTCTCGGCAAGCCTTCCAGACGCATGGACATATCAATGAGGTATTTGACCTCAGGATCCTCCTCGTATGCGTTTCTTAGGTCAGGGCTTTGCCTTAAGGCCTTTTCAAGAGTCATGCCAAGGTCTCCGGGAATCATCTTTGCTATGGCGTCGCACCGGGCATATGGCATGTCCAGTACCCTTCCCACATCCCGTACCACACCTTTGGCTGCAAGGGTACCAAAGGTCACGATCTGGACCACCTGCTCCTTTCCATACTTCTGGACCACATAGTCAATAACCTCCTGACGCCGTTCAAAGCAGAAATCCACGTCAATATCAGGCATGGAAATTCGTTCCGGATTTAAGAACCGCTCAAAAAGCAGGTTATAGCGGATGGGATCAATGTTGGTGACCCCCGGACAGTAGGACACGATGCTTCCCGCCGCAGAACCTCGTCCCGGCCCCACGATAATATCCTGGGATCTGGCATAATGAATGAAATCCCATACAATCAGGAAATAGTCCACATATCCCATGGTATGAATGACATCCAGCTCATAGTCAAGTCTTTCCTTTAACGTGCCATCATCCTGGGGATAATGGTTCTCAAAGCCTTCCAGGCAAAGCTTGTTTAAATACGTCCAGGAATCATGCCCTTCCGGCACATCGTACTTGGGCAGTTTGGTCACGCCGAATTCGATCTCCACATTGCAGCGTTCTGCTATCCTGTGAGTGTTGTCAATGGCTTGTCCTGCGTAGGAGAAAAGCTTCCGCATCTCCTCCTCGGACTTGCAGTAATACTGACCTCCTTCATAACGCATACGGTTCTCATCCGCCACCTTTTTTCCGGTCTGGATGCACAGCAGGATGTCATGAGGCGTGGCATCTTCCGCATAGGTATAGTGGATATCATTGGTGGCTACCAGTTCGATCTCTGTTTCATGGCTCAGCCGCAGTAAGCTCTGGTTTACCGTATTCTGATCCGGTATTCCATGATCCTGAAGCTCCAGAAAGAAATTTCCCTTTCCGAATATCTCCTGGTAACGAAGGGCAGCTTCCCTACCCCTCTCATACAGCCCCCGGCCGATCAGCCTCTGCACCTCTCCTGCCAGACAGGCGCTTAATGCGATGATCCCTTCGCTGTATTCCTTTAAAACCTCATAATCCACTCTTGGTTTATAATAAAATCCATCCACAAAACCTTTTGAGACGATCTTCATCAGGTTCTGGTATCCCTGGTTATTCTCAGCCAATAAGACCAGATGATAATACCGGTCCTCTCCGCCAGCAATTTCCCTGTCAAACCTGGATCCGGAGGTCACATATACCTCGCATCCGANNGCTTGATTCCCGCCTCTCTGGCCGCCCGGTAAAAATCAATGACGCCGTACATCACGCCATGGTCTGTGATGGCCATGCTGTCCATTCCAAGCTCCTTTGCCCTGGACACAAGCTCTTTTATCTTACAGGAGCCGTCCAATAGGCTGTATTCCGTATGGACGTGTAAATGTGTAAATGCCATTTGTTCCTCCCTTCTTTTTACTTATGTATGTCATAAATCCACAGTGCAGCCTGTTTCGCACTGCTCATTGCTTTCATACACAGTATACCACAAAGAAACGCGCCGGAAAACCTTTTGTATCAGATTTCATCAGCACGTACAACGGCGGAGCCTCCATTGTCAGAGCCTCCGCCTGGAAAAACACAGTATTCTTTAAACATTACTCATGATTGCTTAAATATTTTTCGATTTCGGCAATCGCCTGCTCCTCATCCGTACCATCCGCAGTGATCGTAATCTGTTCTCCCGCTGCAAGTCCCAGAGTCATCATACCCATAATACTCTTGGCATTTACTCTCTTGGATTCGATTTCAACATAAATGTTGCTTTCATACTGGCTTGCAACCTGAACCAGCATAGCAACTGGTCTTGCCTCTAAGCCTGATGCAAGTTCAACGGTGACTGTTTTTCTTACCATAATTATCCTCCTCAATCCTATGAACGGATTATTCCATTCCGCTGCTAATGCCTGTCCCTCGCAGCCGCCCTGCAAGGTCGCCAAGCTTTCTAAGTCGGTGGTTCACTCCTGATTTGCCTACAGGAGGGTCCAGAGCTTCTCCGAGCTCTTTTAATGTTGCTTCCGGCCTTTCCAACCGTTCCCTGGCAACCTCGCTTAGATTGTCCGGAAGATTATCAAGTCCGATTGTATCTCTGATATATTTTATATCTTCTATCTGCTTTACCGCAGCTGATACCGTTTTATTAATATTTGCAGTCTCGCAGTTGACCTGCCGGTTCACGCTGTTACGCATGTCCTTTAAGATCCTGATATTCTCAAGTTCCATTAAGGCCACCGGGGCTTCCATAACATTCAGGATATCTACGATCTGGCTTCCTTCTTTTATATAAACCACAAAATAGCGTTTCCTCTTCACGATCTTTGCTTCAAGATCAAAGGTCGCGATAATGGATTTTAACTGCCTGGCTTTATCTTCAGTCGCACATACGATTTCAAAATGGTAGAATTTCTCAGGATCGCTTAAGGACCCGGATGAGAGAAATGCACCGCGGATGAATGCCCTCCTGCAGCAGGACTGCTGGATGACCACATTCCGTACAAGATTTAAGTTTTCCCCTATTTCTCCGTTTTCATCAAGAAGCTTTGTTGCGTGTAAAACACGGATCGCTTCCTCATGATCCCGGACTGTCACCGTATAGGTACGGTTTTTATTTAAATAAGCATTTCTTCTAATGGACACATCAGTACTTATATTAAATGTTTTTTTCAATAATGTAAAGTACTTTCTTGCAACTGCCACATTTTCCGTATTAATTTTAATCGTATAGCGGTCGTCTTCCGATATGATTATTTTTCCGCAAAGGCTTATGATCGCAGCCATCTCTGCGATCTGGCAATGCCTTGCCGGACTGATCTGCCTGGAAAGCTCTTCTTTTAATTTGGAAGAAAATGACATATCTAGACCATCCTTTTCCGTATATTATCCTTGTCGATGTCCCGGTGCTCAATCTTTATCCCGAATTCTTCCCTGGATTTAAACTTATCGTAAACGGACCTGGCAATGGTAACCGACCGGTGCTTGCCGCCTGTACATCCAATGGCAATTACCAGCTGGTTCTTTCCCTCCAGCACAAAATTTGGAATCAGAAACTCCAGCATATCGTTAAGCTTGTCTAAAAACAGGGCAGCGGTCCCATGCTGCATCACATAGTCCCGCACTGCTTTTTCCTCTCCGGTTTTAGGCCGCAGTTCCTCTGAATAGTAGGGATTTGGCAGGAATCTTACATCAAAAACCATATCTGCATCTGACGGAATTCCATACTTAAATCCAAAAGAAAGGATCGTAATATATAAATTCCGGTAGGATTCCCTGTTTACAAATATTTTTTCCAGCTCCTGCCTGAGTTCCTTTGTAAGAAGCCGGCTGGTATCGATGATATAATCCGCTTCTTCCTTTAAAAATCCCAGTTTCAGCCGTTCTTTTTCAATACCGCTGTCGATCCTGCCGCCTGCCGCCAGGGGATGGGCTCTCCTGGTTTCCTTATAGCGCTTTATTAATGTTTCGTCGCTTGAATCAAGGAAAAGAATTTCAAAGGGTGTCCGTATTCTTGACCACTCATCAAAAATCCTGTTTAAAACTGATAAATCCTCCCCGCTGCGGATATCAATCCCCAAAGCCGCGTTCCGGATCCCTCCATGATTGCTCAAGGTCAGTTCCGCGAACGTTTCAATCAGGGGAATGGGAAGGTTATCCACACAATAAAATCCCATGTCCTCCAGCATCTTAAGCGCCTGGGTCTTTCCTGCGCCTGACATGCCCGTTACAATTACAAGCCTCACGTTGTTCTCCTTTGCACCGTTAAAACTTCCCCAGTGTCTTTACCTCCATCTCAAGGGCTACTCCGGATTGTTTCATTACCCTTTTTTTCACCTCTTCGCACAGGTTTCTGATATCAGCAGCAGTAGCGCTGCCTTTGTTAATGACAAATCCACAGTGTTTCTCCGATACCTGGGCACCTCCCAGGGAAAAACCTCTTAATCCGGCCTCCTCTATGAGCTTTCCGGCAAAATGTCCTTCCGGCCTCTTAAAGGTACTTCCCGCACTTGGATATTCCAAAGGCTGCTTTTCCTTTCTCCTGCGTGCAAGTTCATCCATCCGGTTCTTAATAGAAACCTCATCACCATCCCTTAACCGGATCTTGGCCTCCAGCACAACATACTGCTTTGGTATAATACAGCTGGTCCGGTATCCTAAGGAAAGTTGGTCAGCAGACAGCTCTCTTACTTCTCCCTCGGGTGTTAAAACTTTAACAGACCTAAGAACCTCCTTCATCTCCGAACCATAGGCTCCGGCGTTCATCACCACAGCTCCCCCAAGTGTGCCCGGTATCCCTGTAGCAAATTCAAAACCGGTCAATGACGCCCTATATGCTTCCTGCGCGATCCGTGCCAGGGGTGCTCCGGCTCCGGCCTTTACAATCCCCGTCTCCTTATCCGNNACCTCAATCATCCTGTTTTCTTGAAAGGTTTGCCTGAACGCGGTTATATAATTCCTGAGCCGCGTTGTACCCCATCTTCTTTTGTCTGTAATTGACGGCAGCAGATTCAACAATAATGGCCAGATTACGTCCCGGACGCACCGGAATGGAATGGCATACCACCCGGTTTCCCAGAAATTCCGTATACTGGTCTTCGATTCCCATTCTGTCGTATTCCTTATCTCTATCCCAATCCTCCAGTTTGATCACCATATCAATGGCCTGGGTATCCTTTACACTTTCAACACCGAACAGAGTCTTGACATCAATGATGCCGATCCCTCTTAATTCAATAAAATGCCTGGTAATTTCCGGGGCGGTTCCAATCAGCGTTTCATCGCTCACCTTGCGGATCTCCACCACATCATCGGTTACTAGACGGTGGCCTCTTTTGATCAGTTCCAGCGCCGCCTCGCTTTTTCCGATACCGCTCTCTCCCATGATCAGAACGCCTTCACCGAATACGTCAACCAAAACCCCGTGAATGCTGATGCATGGCGCCAGCTTCACCTTAAGCCAGCGGATGATTTCCGCCATGAGATCGGAAGTGGTTTTATCTGATACAAGGCATGGTACGCCGTAATGGTTGCAAAACGCCAGCATATCCTCATCCGGATTCTGGCTCCNNTTTCTATCATGATCCATCTGATGAATGTATTCCTGTTCCACATAACCGATGATCTGCACCCGCTCGTTGTCAAAATGGTCGTAAAATCCGGCTAACTGTAAAGCCGGACGATTGACATCCGGATGGCTGATCACAATTTTTTCCGCGTCAATCTCCGGTGTCACGTTACGGAAATTCATCTTCTTTATCAAATCTGTAATAGCTACTCCATGCATGGCGAACGCTCCTCTTTTCCATCTGTTTTTTTCATACTATCACAGATTTCGTATTTTGAAAAGCTATATGTGGAAGAACTCGTAAACGCTTTTCGCAGCCAGGGCATTCATGCCCGGTACTTCGGAAAGCTCCTCCACGGTTGCTTCCTTAATGGCTTCCAGCCCTTTAAACCGGCGCATCAGAGCCTTTCTCCTGTTGGGGCCGATGCCGGAAATATCATCAAGAATGGATTTTACCTGTCCTTTGCTTCTTAAGCTTCTATGGTATTCAATGGCAAACCGGTGGGCTTCATCCTGGATCCTGGTGACCAGCTTAAATCCTTCGGAATGCCTGTCAATGGGAATCTCCACGTTATTATAATAAAGCCCTCTGGTTCTGTGATTGTCATCCTTTACCATACCGCAGACAGGAATGGATATATCCAGTTCCTTTAAAACCTCCAAAGCAATGTTTACCTGTCCCCGTCCTCCATCCATCATGATTAAATCCGGGAAACGGGTAAAACTTCCAAGTTCTTCATCCACGCCTTTTTCTTTTAAGCTTTCCGCTTCTTTAAGGCCATGGGAAAACCTTCTTGTGAGCACCTCATTCATGGAGGCGTAATCATTGGCCCCCTTGACCCATTTGATCTTAAACTTCCTGTAATCATTTCTCTTGGGCTTCCCGTCTTCATAGACGATCATGGAGCCCACAGACTCAAAACCGCTTATGTTGGAAATATCATATGCCTCAATCCGCTTAATCGCAGAAAGCCCGAGCCAGCCGCCCACCTCATTCATGGCGCCGATGGTGCGAAGCTCCTCCCGCTTGATCTTTTCTTTATCCTGAGAAAGCACCAGTGCGGCATTTTTCTCCGCCAGTTCCACCAGTCGCTCCTTCTGGCCTTTCCGCGGAACTATGATTCTGACCTTCTGGCCTCGTTTTGCAGAAAGCCATTCCTCTATGACGCTTTCATCCTCAAGACCAGTCTGTACCCACAGCTCTTTTGGAACAAAAGGAGTTCCTGCATAAAACTGTTTGACAAAGCTGGTCAGAATCTGCTTGTTATCCTCTGCCGTTGCTATGCTTACATGGAAATGCTCCCGGCCGATGAGCCTGCCTTCCCGGACAAAGAATACGGAAACCACGGCATCCTTTTCATCCTTTGCCATAGCAATGATATCCCTGTCTTCCATACCGCTGTCCGTGATCTTCTGCTTCTGGGCGATCTGCTTTACGCTGTTTAGCAGATCCCGGTACTCAATGGCCTTTTCATAATCCATTTCTTCCGATGCCGCCTGCATCTTCTCTTCCAGCATATGAATCACAGGGCTGTATTTTCCGCCTAAAAAGTCCAGGGCCCTGTTAATGGATTTCCAGTATTCATCCTTGCTGATATAATTCTGGCACGGTGCCGAACATTGCTTGATATGGTAATTTAAGCAGGGGCGTTCCTTCCCGATGTCTCTTGGCAGATTCCGGTTGCAGGTCCTGATCTGATAAAGCTTGTGGATCAGTTCAATGGTATCCTTTACCGCTCCCGCACTTGTATACGGTCCAAAATATTTGCTTTTATCCTTTTTCATATCCCTGGAAAATAAGATCCTTGGATAGTCCTCGTACACCGTTACCTTGATATAGGGATAGGTCTTATCATCCTTTAGCATGGTATTGTAACGGGGACGGTGTTCCTTAATGAGATTGCATTCCAGCACAAGGGCTTCCAGCTCAGAGTCTGTTATAATGTATTCAAACCGGGCGATCCTCGACACCATTTGTTCGATTTTTGCCGTCTTATTCCTGCTGCTTTGAAAGTACTGCCTGACCCTGTTTTTTAGGCTGATGGCTTTTCCCACATAGATGATTTCGTCCCGCTTGTCGTGCATGATATACACGCCAGGCTGGGACGGCAGTTTTTTTAATTCTTCTTCTATATTAAATGACCTGTGGTCCACTGAAACAAATCACCTCAATCTTGATCCCTCGTATTTATTCTGCAGCTCCAGATACCTTTTCACTGCATAGTATTTCTNNTTCCGATCTCCATAATCTCGCAGATAGCCAGAAGCTCTTCCGCAGAAAACCGGTCCTTCCGCTCCTCAAGAACCTCCAGCTTCTCATGATACGTCCCAGCGTCAAGAAATGCAAGAAGATTTTTATTTTCGTGATAACAACGAGCCGAGGGCAAGTCCGCCTGACTTTGGTTACTGCCCACGAGGTTTTCTTCATCCTCTTTTTCCGGCTTCTGGGGACAGCCTTTTGCCGCAGGCTGTTCAGAATCCATAACCACTCTCTCAAACCTGTATTTCTGCATTACCTCCGGATACTTTTCATGGTCCACCTCACTGATGAACATGGTCAGGGGGCGGACATACGTTCCGAAGGTTCCATACAGCGCCTGATACACAACCATCTCTTCTCCTGTTTCGGAATGAACCGCAACGGTTATCACCTGGTACATCTTGTCTTTAAAATGCCGGTAGAAATCTCCTGGTCTGGGCGTTATGTCCATGGCTTTCCTCACTTCCTAATCTCTTAAGCCGCCTGTGGTCACAATGACTACATCAGGCTTGGTTCTGGTTTTCTTCTTATCTTCCTTCTTCGTCTCCTGTGACCTTTCTGCTGCTGCCGTGCTTCCCTCAAGGCTCTTCTCTGCCTTCTCTTCTATGCTTTCCGTCTGTACCTCAGTTGGCAAATCCTTTGTTTCGGAGGAAGCCGGGGAAGAGGTCTCTTCCGTTTCCCTGATCCTGGCAAGCTTTTCTGATTCTTCTTTCGCCGCCTCCCGGCTTAAGAGGCCTTCCCAGGTATACCGGTTGGATGCACTCCAAAGGATCCACTCATCGTAGCCTGAATCATAGACCGCCTGAATCTGGGCCCTGACTTCCTTGGAACCATAAGATATATGGTGTTTCAGATAGGAAGCCGTAAAATCCTGGAGCCAGGGGCGTACAATGGCCTGACGCTTCCCAGCCTCCTTTGCGGATTCCAAATCCTGCCTGGACAGCTTTAAAGCCGCACGGATGGTGCGGTAAGGCTCCATATCCGGATGATCAATGCCAAAGTTTCCGTCTCCATAATGGGAAGNNATCATTATAGATCTGCCCCACTGCCTCCGCGTCCACCTTGCTTCCTATGATGGTGCCAAACACATCTGCAGAAACAAAAATATTACTGGAAGACAGCTTGTCATATGCATACTGGATAAATTCCGTAATAATATCCGTTTTGGAACGGCCCCTGGTATCCTTTTCGTCAAATACCACCTGTTTCATGGAGCTGTCTGTGGAAAACCGGATGTAATCAAACTGGACTTCATCAAACCCTGCCTTGGAAGCCTCGGTTCCCACCTCCACCAGATAGTCCCATACTTCTGTCCGGTAAGGGTTCACCCAGGCCAGTCCCTTATTATCCCGGTGCAGGCTTCCATCCTTGTTCTTAAGTGCCCACTCCGGCTTTTTCTCAGCCAGATAAGGATCCCTAAATGCCACAACACGGGCAATGGTATAAAGCCCCCTGGCCTTTAACTGGGCCATGAGACTGTCAATATCTTTGATGTACTTTTCTGTGGCACCGATCTCATTCACCGTAGGTGCATCCTCCATGGCAAAGGTGATCCGTCCGTCGTCATTCTTCACATCAATGACAACCGTATTGATCTCAGTGCCCTGGATCTTGTCCAAAATCGCCTGCAACCCCTCAGAGCCGGCCATATAGCCGGAGATATAGATTCCCTTTACCTTTACCGGTTTCTTTCCAGGTTCGGCGGAAACTTCCACGGGAAACTGCACGGATTCTTCTGTACTCTGCTGTGATTCATCTGTTTTGCTGTCTGTCTCCGAAGTTTCGGAAATTCCTTTGTACCTGCTGCATCCGGAGGTCACCAACGAGAATGCAATTACTGCCAAAAGCCATCTTTTCATAATACTCCTGTTCACTTTCTTTATGGTTTCAGGTGTTTAATGTAATAAATATTTAACATTTTACCACAATTTGTAAAATTTTCCAATAAAAATTACATTTTCCGGATGCAGCCCTTTTTTTATCAGCCTCTTATTTCATAAGCTATGTACTCTTTATCCAAATAATGCCCTCGCTTTTTTTGTATTATCCACCTCTGCTTTCAGCCTTTTAGCATGCCCTCCCGGCAGAAGCAGGAAAGCTCATGATCATTGACCACGCCTATTGCCTGAAGATAGGAATATATGGTAACAGAGCCTACAAAGGCCATTCCCCTCTTCTTTAAATCTTTTGAGACCCGGTCGGACAGCTCCGTTTTTACCGGGAAGCAGTCATCCTGATTGATGATGACTTCATTGTNNGGTGATCCAGGAAAGCCCTGCCTGAAAGGTTTCCAAAAGGAACATCTCATAAAGCTTTTTATCATCATAAACAGGAACTCCCCACTCTTCGTCGTGATACTTCATATAAACCGGAGAGGATTCATCCACCCAAAAACATCGTTTTTTCTCCATTTATCTTGCAAGCACCTCCGGTCCCTCTTCCGTGATCAAAACAGTATATTCCCACTGGGCAGACAGGCTTCCATCCTTTGTGTAAATGGTCCAGCCGTCATTGTCATCCTGTACTACATCGGCTTTTCCGGCATTTACCATAGGCTCAATGGTAAATATCATTCCGGGTACAAGAAGCATGTCGGTTCCTCTTGTGCCGATGTGGCTGACCCATGGCTCCTCATGGAAATCCACCCCCACGCCGTGTCCGCCGATTTCCCGCACTACCGTAAAGCCATTGGCATAGATATGTTCCGAGATAGCCGCTCCGATATCTCCCAGATGGCCCCAGGCCCTGGCTTCCTTCAGAGCCAGATCCACACTCTCCCTTGTGACTTTGACAAGCTTCAATGCCTCATCCGATACCTTGCCGACGCAGAACATTCTGGAGGCATCGGCATAAAAACCGTCAACAATGGTGGTCACATCTACATTGACAATATCCCCATCCTTTAAGATCCGTTTGGAATCCGGGATTCCGTGGCATACTACCTCATTGATTGATGTGCACACACTTTTGGGATACCCCTCAAAATTAAGGGGAGCGGGGATTCCTCCCAGACTGATGGTATTCTCGTGCACCAGGGTATTGATATCTTCCGTACTTATGCCAGGCTTTATCATCTCATCCACCAGATCAAGAATCTTATTGTTAACCACTCCCGCACGGCGGACTCCTTCAATCTGAGCCGGGGTTTTTATCATATAGTGCTCCGGTACCTCATCTCCCATGACCGCATAATTTTCAAGCTTTTGGTCAAAAGGCAGGTGACAGTTTTTATATTTCTTTCCGCTTCCGCACCAGCATGCATCATTTCTTCCTATTTTAAACATTTTAATCCTCCTTCTTACTACAACGTTTTAACACGTTTAAAGCCGGTTGTAAAGAGTTTCGGGAAAAAGAAGGGGGTAGGAAAAAATCCGTGGTAATTTCATAATATATGTGATACACTTTATAAGTACTATGGTCAAAAAGTTCGTGTACGCGTTATCGTTTAGAAATGGCATTCTATTGCTGAACGATAAGCACACATCATGGAGGGACAAATGAAATTCGGATTTGATAACAACAAATATTTAACCATGCAGTCAGAGCACATCAGGGAACGGATCAGCCAGTTTGGTGACAAGCTTTATCTGGAATTCGGCGGCAAGCTGTTTGACGATTACCACGCTTCCAGAGTGCTTCCCGGATTTGAACCCGACAGCAAGCTCCGCANNCCATCAACGCTGCAGATATTGAGAAGAATAAAATCCGCCATGATCTTGGCATCACTTATGATGTGGACGTCTTACGGCTGATCCAGTCTTTTACGGATAAGGGGCTTTATGTGGGAAGCGTTGTTATCACACAATATTCTGGACAGAAAGCGGCTGACTTATTTAAAAGCAAGCTGGAAAAAATGGGAATTAAGGTATACCGCCACTATATCATTGACGGTTATCCAAGCAATGTTTCTCTCATTGTCAGCGACGAAGGATATGGCAGAAATGATTATATAGAAACCAAAATGCCCCTTGTTATCATTACGGCTCCGGGGCCCGGCAGTGGAAAGATGGCAACCTGCTTATCCCAGCTTTACCATGAAAACAAGCGGGGAATCAAGGCCGGATATGCGAAATTTGAGACATTCCCTATCTGGAACATCCCATTAAAGCATCCGGTAAATTTAGCCTACGAGGCCGCAACCGCAGATTTAAACGATGTGAATATGATCGATCCGTTTCACTTAGAGGCCTATGGAAAGACCACCGTTAATTACAACCGTGATGTAGAGATCTTTCCTGTATTAAGCGCTATCTTTGAGGGAATCTACGGGGAATGTCCTTATAAATCACCAACCGATATGGGCGTTAATATGGTTGGTTTCTGTGTAGTGGATGATGAGGTTTGCAGGGAGGCTTCCATGCAGGAAATCATAAGACGTTATTACCAGGCCCTTTCCCGGCTGGCAAGGGACATGGGTTCCAAAGATGAAGTCTATAAAATTGAGCTTCTTATGAAGCAGGCAAAGATAACCACTGACATGAGAAAGGTCGTGAATGCCGCCAAAAATCTTGCCGAAATAAAAGGCTCTCCGGCTGCTGCACTTGAATTAGACAATGGAACCATTGTCACTGGAAAGACTACCAACTTATTAGGTGCATCTGCTGCCCTTTTGTTAAATACGGTCAAGGTTTTAGGAAATATTCCTCATGACATCCATCTGATCTCTCCGTCTGCTATTGAACCGATTCAGAAATTAAAGATCAACTATCTGGGCAGCAAAAATCCCAGGCTTCATACGGATGAGGTTTTAATTGCGCTGTCCGCCAGTGCTGCGACCGATCCCAATGCTCAGATCGCACTGGAGCAGCTTCCGAAATTAAAGGGCTGCGATGCCCATACTTCTGTACTGCTTTCCGATGTGGATGTTAAGATATTTAAGAAATTGGGCGTAAACCTTACCTGTGAGCCCATTTATGAAGAGAAGAAAATTTATCATTAAGATACAAAAAATGCGCTTTGGTTTGTACCACGACCAAGGCGCATTTTTTTGCAACAATTCCAAATGATTTATGGCTTCCGGACCGGATCAGATTTTTCGGATCCCATTACTAATTACTCAGCCGTCACACGCGTCACCACCATGTCTTTCACCACGGTCGGTTCCATTTCTAAAGCTGCCGCAAGTTCACAGTAAAGTAAGTCTTCCGCCATCTTAAAATAAGATTCATCCTTTGCCGTACATTTCTTGTCATCTGCCGCCGCTTTAAGTTTCTTTAAATAAAGTGTCTTGATAATCTGAAGCCAGCCTGTGCACTCATTTTTCATCATGATGTCCTTATAGATCCCTTCCCGCTGTCTTTCATCAAACACCCACATGGTCGGAGTATCAGGAATCTGGTTAATCAGTTCTATGGCTTCTTCCCTGGTAGATGCAGCTCTCACGGGCGCTTTTAAATTGTCTACAGGCGTGTAAACAACACAATGCTGCACCTCATAAAGAGGCCTTAGCGTATAGTAAAGGCGGTCCTCATCTGCTGAGGACATATTGAGTCTTCCTATCGTCTCCACCCTGCATATTCCATGGGTTCCGAATACTACTAGATCATTTACCTGAAACATAATAATACCTCCTGCCTGAATGCCAACACGTTGATACATAAAATTACTCTATATCTTAAGTTTAACACTTTATAGGCATGTTTGTCAGTGTTTTTTGTATATTAAAACATTTTCGTGAAAATAGCCAGATATGACTTTACTGTCATTTGTGGAAATTGTATAAAAAAGAAGCAAAATCGCTCCAAAAGGCAGACACTTATAAAAGAGTCTCTTTTGGAGCGCTGAATTTATATATTATCATAAGTAAAGAACACTTTCGATAATCGGATGGAAGGGTTACTTTGCAAGTTCTGATAATAGATATTATTTCCCGGAAACAGCATTCTCTTTCTGCGCCGCCAGCTTGACAGCTGCACTGGCGCCCACACGGCTGCATCCGGCTTCAATGTAAGCCCTTAAATCTTCCAGGGTTCTGACCCCGCCGGCTGCCTTTATCTTTACATCTGGACCAATGTGATTTTTAAATAACTCAATATCCTCCAGAGTCGCTCCGCCGGTTCCAAATCCGGTGGAGGTCTTGATATAATCGGCTCCGGCTGCCGTAACTGCCTTGCACATGGCAATTTTCTCTTCTTCCGTCAGATAACAAGCCTCAATGATGACCTTTAAGATGTTTTCGCCGGCAGCTTTTTTCAGTTCTGCGATTTCCTTTTCTACTTTGTCATAGTCTCCATTTTTCACATCACTGATATTCACTACCATATCCACTTCAGAGGCTCCGTCTTCAATGGCTTTCTTCGTCTCAAGGACCTTTGATTCGGTTACGCTGTAGCCCAGAGGAAATCCGACTACGGTACAGATATTAAGGCCCGGGAATTTTTCATGTACCCGGCTGATATAGCAGGGAGGGATGCACACGGAAGCAGTTTTATATTCCACAGCTTCCTTACAGAGCTCCTCGATATCCTCCCATGTGGCAATCGCCTTTAACTGAGTGTGGTCTACGTATCTTAACATTTCTAAATCTGTCATTATTTTTTTCCTTCCTTTCTATTCTGTCAGACGCTTTACGCCTTCTTTGGTAACGCTGGCATAAATCAGCGGCTCTGCCGCCGGCTGTTGTCCGCTGATGGTGACTGCCTTTAAAAATTCCTTCTCAGAAGCCGCAAACAGCTCTTCCTTTGAAGAATACAGGACGGCAATGGTCTCTCCCTCTTCCACCTTCTGACCTACCTTTTTCTTAAGAGCGATTCCAGCCGTGTAATCGATCACGCTCTCCTTGGTAACTCTTCCGGCTCCTAGAAGCGAGGAAGCGATCCCGCATTGCTCTGTGTTCATATGGGTGATATAACCGCTCTTTAATGCCTTCACTTTCCTTTCAAAGGCTGCTGCGGCAAAAAGCGAGGTGTCCTTAATCACTGAAGGGTCGCCTCCCTGGGCTTCTACCATGGCAATAAGCCGTGCCAACGCGCTTCCGTCGGCAATGGCTCCTTCCGCCAGCGCCCGGCATTCCTCCATACTGCCCTTACCTGCCAGATAGAGCATACCGGCAGCCAGGCTTAAGCAAACCGTCTTCAAGTCCTCAGGCCCTTTACCGCGGAGGGTTTCCACTGCCTCAATAACTTCCAGGCTGTTGCCGATTAAGCTTCCCAGAGGAATATCCATGTTGGTTATGAGAGCCATGGTCCTCTTTCCTGCATGTTCGCCAATCGCCACCATCTTCTCCGCCAGGGTGATGGAATCTTCCAGGGTCTTCATAAATGCTCCGCTGCCGGTTTTAACATCCAAAAGAATGCAGTCATTACCTGCTGCCAGTTTTTTACTCATAATCGAAGCGGCAATTAAGGGAATGCTGTCCACAGTTGCAGTCACATCCCGAAGAGCATAAAGCTTTTTATCTGCAGGAGCCAGATTTCCGGACTGACCGATAACGGAAAGGCCGGTGGTATTGACCACTTGGAAGAACTCTTCCTCTGTCAGGCTGGTCCGCATACCGGGTATGGATTCCATTTTGTCAACGGTTCCTCCTGTATGGCCCAGACCGCGGCCCGACATCTTCGCAACCTTGACTCCGCAGGCGGCTACAATAGGCGCCACCACCAGAGTCGTCTTATCTCCCACGCCTCCGGTGGAGTGCTTATCTACTTTCACTCCCTGGATCGGAGATAAGTCTACCATATCGCCGGAATGAGCCACCGCATTTGTCAGAATGGCTGTTTCCTCATCACTCATCCCTCTAAAGTAAATGGCCATCAGCATGGCAGACATCTGGTAATCAGGAATGTCCCCCTTTACGTAGCCGTTGATCATGAAGCGGATCTCTTCCTCTGTCAGAGTTTCTCCGTTCCGCTTTTTTGCAATCACATCATACATCCTCATGACACACCAAAACCTCCCTTTTACTTATCCTTGCCCCTTTTATCCCTCATCAGGAATTTAAATTCTTTTTCGTAAATCCCCAAGGTAGCAGCTCCTTTAAAGTATACACGGAAGCTTCCTCTCCCGCTCCCAGAATGATCTTAAATTCCTCAGGGTCGCAGAATTCCGCCATTACCTGCCTGCAAACTCCGCAGGGAGCACATATTCCTCCCTTTTCTCCCCTTTTATTCCCAACGATGGCAATGGCATCAAATTCCGTGACTCCTTCTGAGACCGCTTTGAAAAATGCGGTACGCTCCGCACAGTTCGTAGGTGTAAAGGATGCATTTTCAATGTTGCATCCGCGGTAGACCTTTCCGTTTTTTGCAAGCAGAGCCGCTCCCACGCAAAAATCCGAATAAGGCACGTATGCCATCTTCTGAGCTTCATAAGCCTCTGCTACCAGCATGTTTGTTGTTATCTCATCCAATTCCAAAGACACACCTCCTAATCCATTCCAGCAGTTACGAAAAGGGATTGCTTTGCAATCCCTTTTCTGATTCCTCAAATCTTCTCAAATCGTTCTACGTCGGTTACAAATATAGTAGCTCCGCCAAGTTCCACTGTCATCGGCATCATCATATATCCGGCTGAAACAGACGCGATATTTGGCGCCGGAACATTGCAGGTAATTTTTTGGCGTTTTCCGCAGGTATCTTTAATCAGTGTGATGACTTCTTCTACCTGTCCGTCATCCGTACCGATCATTAATGTAGAGTTTCCCTTCTTTAAGAATCCACCTGTTGTGGCAAGTNNCACGCTGAACTGGTGTTCATTCAGCACATCGGTCACCCTGTTTCCATCATCTGAGCTGACGATTGCGTAAATAATCTTCATATCTACCACCTCGCTGTCTTATTTGGCAAAACTTTAATCAGTTTGATGCATCTATTATAAATCATAATCAGGAAAAATAAAACAGTAAAATAGAAAATAAATATCAATTTTTTGTTAATAATTAATATTTCTCATCTTATCAAGCAGCTTCCGGTAAATCCGCTCCCTCATCCAAGGCTCATTTACAGCCATTAAGCATTCTTCTAGGCCAAACCATCCCACTGCACTGTTTTCATCCGCTTTCTTATGAAGGGCCTCCCTGTCATCCGCTTCTAAAAGATAAGTTACATTTAAGTGAAGGTGGGAAGAAACATAGGCCCCTCTCTTCTCATGTCCGTCCACCGTCAGCACTTCCAGGGAAAAGATGTCCTCTGTAACCGGCCTTACCAAAGTAATACCGGTTTCTTCCATGGCTTCCCGGACAGCTACCTTAAGCAGATCCATTTCCCCATCTGCGTGGCCTCCGGTCCATGCCCAGGAATCATAGATGTTATGATAGGCCATAAGAACCTTATCATGGGACTGATTTACCACCCAGGCCGATGCCGACATATGGGCACCTAAGCTTTCCCGGCAAAAAATGGATTCTCCTGATGAGAGATATTGGAGCAGCATCTCCTTATCCCTTTCTTCCTGCTCGTTATACGGGTAAAAATCTTCCACTGTTTTCTTAAATTTCTCTATGCAGTCCATGTCCTTAGTTCCTCCATCTTCCTGTGTTTTTAAGTCATACTCTATCATTTGACGGATATATTTAAAATAGAATAAATTGAAATGAGGGTATCATATGGATTTATCAGCTCTTATTTTTTCTGACAAAGATCCCTGGCCTCCCATAGAGATCATTTCTCAAAATAAGCTGTATGCCGCAGCCATGCTTTCTAACATAGGCGACTGTAATTCCGAAATGTCCGCAATCAGCCTTTATATTTACAACAGCATGATTACCAGAAACTTCTTCTTTGATATAGCGGAATGTTTCCATAAGATCAGCATTGTTGAAATGCATCATCTGAATACCTTTGGAGAATTGTCCATCATGCTGGGCGCAGATCCCCGACTGTGGAGCTTCCAGAACGGGCGCTTAAGGTATTGGACTCCCGCCTGCAACCGCTATCCCACCCGGATCGGGCCCCTGGTCTCCAACGCCCTTGCAAGCGAACTGGAAGCCATCCGGAAATACCAGGACCAGGCGGAGTGGATCGATGATTGCAGGATCAAGGCAATCTTAAACAGGATCATCGCAGATGAGCTTTGCCATGTACAGATTTTCCGGCACATCCTGGCTGAGCTTAACGACGACCTTTTTGTCCCCCCTGCTTTCCAGGCATAGGCGGCATTTCACCCTGCTTCTCCTTTTCATTCGCACGCCGCTTTACCATTTCAAACAAGAATAATCCGGTACAGCCTGCCAAATAGCAGGCAATGTCCTTTAGATCAAAGGTTGAACCAATAATTATCCTTGCGATCTTATAATCGCTAAGGCCGAGCAGCTTCGCTAGANNGTCAATACGGCGAAAACAAATATGTACAATGGGAGCAGCTTAACTTCTTTCCCTACAAATGACCTGATAAAGCAATAAATTAGTACCACAACCAAAATGTCGCCAACGTATGGCCTGATGAATTTATCATTTATGAAAGCAGCTATTAATACTTCAATAATGAAAATAATGATAAAGGCACATAGGTACTTAATGTTTAATCGGATTTTCACGTTACACTCCTTTACTCAGTCAAAATCAAGGCAGCATAGCTTAAAGCTTTACTGCCAGATAACCTCCGGCATTCACGGGCCTTCTCATGCCGGAGGTTATTTTCACCTG
>DJBG01000122.1 GCA_002429965.1 Hungatella sp. UBA5982 | reverse complement strand
CCGGGGATTAGAATTGTAGCAGCCCCTTGTTTTCCAAAAAGTGAAGTTTTTCTCGCTCTCGTAACCGGAATCAGCATTGTCCTTTGTTCTCCTTTGCTTTAACTCCAATAGGCATTTGTTAAATGCCTATATCCATTGATTTTTATAGGTTTTCTTACTTCTTTTATATAATTTTCTCTTGGCTCATGGGAAAGTGTAAGTAACAACGCGAACATCTCACTCACAAACGGAGTAGAAAATTTATGTCTACTAAATACCATCAGATTTCTTTAAAAGCAAATGAACTGCTTGATTCTAATTGAATCAGGCAGTTCTAGTTTGGGATACTCCCCGAGAAAACTGTATTTAAAACCTTTTATTGCTGTGCATTGTAATTAGCCTATTTCGTCACCTTTTTTAATCCATACTCTTCTGGGGTAAATCCATCTTTCCAAATAGTTTTATTATCATTAATAGAATTTGTAAAATCACAATCTTCTAACTCCAAATAATCCATTATTGCTCCGCAGAAATTGCATTCAATAAACTTAGAGTTTTTTAATATGGCATTTGATAAAATAGCTCCGGCAAAGTTTGCCCCTTCAAAATCACTATGCAAAAGCAAAGCGTGGCTTAAAGAAGTTTGCTGAAAGCTGGAGCCTTTAGCATCTACCATAATAAGTTTAGCTTCATCCATTTCAGCAAAATCAAACTTAGATTCATTTAATTCTGCTGAACGAAAATCACAATTAATCAAGTACGCTCTAGTCATATCTACTCTTGATAACAAACATCTGTGAAAATCACTATTATTTAATTGCACGCCCACTAAAGAATCAGCATTAATAAAAATGGGTTCATCATGCATCCTATTTATAAACAATTGTATAACCTCCTCTACTACAATGTATTTATGGTTAAGGTACACGACAACTTCTTCGCATCTACTATGGTCGGGTAAAGGAATATTTAGCTTCTCTCCCTGAATCAGAGTAGCCTCACAATACCATTTTTTAGGCCGGCATTATGCGGTGGTCTATTTGGTGTACTCAAAACTGCACAAATCTTTTTTCAAATTTCTTCAATTTCCTATTAACTTTTATTTGCAGGCTATCTATTGCCCCAGTCAACGGAATCAATAAAAATCTTAATCCACTCTACCACCTTATCAATTCTAGCTCCCGTCCACTGCTGTATCCCTATTTCAACACCAGCAATCCTGCTTGCTATATATCTGTGATTACCATCAACTATAATATTACCATCATCTTTTATTGGTGGAATATTGATTTCCCCTAGCAAAATTCTATCTGTTCCGCTACGATATCGGTTCCATCACAGTAATACAAATTCGTTTTACCCTGCTTTTTTGTCTCCTTTTCCAGCCGGTTGTGCAAACCATACTCATAGCTGGTAGCACTGACCAGCTAATCCTCTGTTCTTCCTTCCACCATCTTTTTCATACGGTTGGAATAGGCGTCATAGGTATAAAGCGTTCGCATCCAGCCCAGATAATCTTCTTCTGTCAGACGGCCCAGCCGGTCAAAAGAATCAACGTAATCGCCTTGGCTTAACAAAAGAGGAAATGGCGGCGAAATGTGGGCTGCACAATACTTATATCGAGCTGCTTGAACGTGGCGAGAAAAACGCTACACTAGTAAGTATTGAAAAGGTTGTTTCTGGCTTGGAAATCTCATATGAAACCCTTTTTGTAAAGATTGTTCATGGTAGGAATGAAGCACTGAGCATCCCGGCTCAGTGCTACGAGCTTATTGACGCGATCCCACCAAAAGAGCAACAGGCTGTGCTGGATATGATTCTTAAAGTGGTGGAGTATAAGAAGATATAACAAACAGTCGCTACAAGATTTCACATCTTGTGGCGACTGCTCTTCCAATGTCGAAATATCAATTATTATGGGCTAAATTTGAATTGCATCAATACCTTCCAATGCTTTTTTTACATCAATATCTTTCGTGAAGGCATTAGGGTCGAGTTTTTGATCTTCTTCAAACGGGGAATATCTGCTTGTAATTTGCATTAACTTTTGGAGTTTAGTATACATTTCCTCAGTATAATCGTCTTTTACAATTTCAAAATTGAATATGTTTGTATAAAGATCACAGAAATCATTTGTTGTATAGTTCCCATCGTTATATTCGGAGATGAGATATTTGATTTTTTCTTTCACAGTCAAAGATGTTCCCCCCTTAATAATACATAAAGTGCCAAATCGCGTTTGTGGCCTCATGATACAGAACTTCTAAATTGTACATCTTGTTGTTAATNNGTCACCTGAGCATAATACATAAGTGCCTGTGAGCCTCGAGGATCATCCATGCTTGCTCCAAGCTTAATTGTATCAATAAGCGTTTGTATTGGCAAGGCCCGTCCAACTTCTTCCATGTGCTGCAAAGCTTTGGAACTAAGATTAACACCTTGCTCAAGTGTTTTATAAACTTGATTGGCAGCGGCGGCACCCGCGCCACCAGCAGCAGTAGTACCCATTATACCCATTCCAGTAAGCACTGCCCCAGTTGAGGCCGTTGCACTACCCGCAAAGATTGCGCCTGCCGCTGCACCGCCTGTTAAACCTATAGCACCGCCTATTGCTGCACCTGCGACTACATTTTGCCAACGAACCTCACCGTGTTTAGCATAAGAATAAATTGCCCCTCCAATACCACCTACAGCTGCACCAATAGCAGCTGTAACAAGCATGAAGATTTCACCACTGGAGTCAACATACATGATCGGATTGTTAGCACAATATACATAAAGATTACTACTTTGCATTATTGCTGCCAAATCAGGGACAAGGGTATATGTACTCAAGCCCAATGGGTCATTGGGGTCTGCTGGACGTTCATTAATTTTTATAGGATTGTCGCCATAAATCATATTGCCCGGATGCCAATGAATATCGGGAGAAAGCAAGCGTGAAGTTGCAGGGTCATAATATCTTTTACGCAAGTAATACGTTCCGCTGCTTAAATCAAAATACTCCCCACAATACCGGAACGGATTTTCATCCTCCTTATATAGGTTTCTCTCAATTCCAAAAGCATCATACTCATACGAAGCTTTACACGTTCCGCTTTGACTCCACAGTTGGGTTACATCCCCATGTTCATTAAATATATAGTAGTATACCATACTATCTATTTCTCTGGCAATTAATTTGATTCCCCTTAAATAGGTTTTAATTTTGCTGCCATCAGCCTGTTCTGCTACAATATCGCTTCCATCCCAGCAATACAAATTCGTTTTACCCTGACTTTCGGTCAGTTTCCTCACCTGGGCGCTGTGACGCAGGCCATCTCCCCGGTACTGATATGTAATCTCTTTCTCATCCTGATTGATCCGGATCAATTGGTTGAATCCATCATAATGTCTCCACTCATAAACGGTCGGCGTCTCCTTTTGATAGTCCCCCGATAACTTGACAATTCCCGGATAGTCTGGGGTTGGCGATGTTTTCTCCCAAATCCGGAAGGTTTCATTCCCATTATCAGCATAACGGTCCCGATACGTTTCCGTTGTTTTCCCCTGCTTTTTTGTCTCCTTCTCCAGCCGGTTGTTCAAACCATACTCATAGCTGGTAACACTGACCAGTTCATCCTTTGTTCTTCCTTCCACCATCATTTTCATACGGTTGGAATAGGCGTCATAGGTATAAAGCGTCCGCTTCCAGCCGGAATATTCTTCTTCTGTCAGACGACCCAGCCGGTCATATTGATATGATATGGTGACTGGGGCAGAACCAGCTTTGTTAATCTTGTTTAGAATGTTCCCATCCACATCATAGCCGTATTCCCATGCAGAAATCACGGTTCCCTGCCGTTTATTCTCTAAAGATATTACCCTGTTGCCATCATTATACATATAGATGGTTTCCATACCGGACTGCGGATAGCGGAGGGTTTTACGGTTGCCTTTTTCATCGTATTCGTACTCGGCCAGTATCACCCCTGCAGCGCTGTTTTTTCTTACCTGCTTTAAACGGTATAAATCATCATACGTATAATACAGACTGACATCCGGGCTTGTATTTCCTTCCCGGGTCAGTTGAAAGGACTGACGGTTTCCATATATATCATAAGTATAATCTTTCCTTACATTTCCCGGATCTTCCTGGCGGGTTAACTGGTCTTTATGATTGTAGCGGTACTTCGTCTCCAAGAGGACGGTTTGTTTTCCTCCCACGGATTCCCGGCTGACTTCTCCAATCCGCTTGCCGTTCTTACCATAGGCGTACTCCCGTTCACTGACTGCCATTCCGTCAGGAGTTCTCTTTTGCACGGTTTCTTTTATCAGATGTTCCAGGGCATCATGCTTATAAACGGTCTGGTCCTTGTTCCTGTCAGTTTTCTTCTGCAGTCTTCCGGCTTTGTCATACTCATAGTATTCCGTACAGCCGCGAGCATCCGTTATTGCCGTGACATTTCCAAAGCGGTCATAGGCATATTTTGTCACCTCCCGCCCTTCGCCGGATGGGGTATCCCCTGTTCTCCTTAGAATGACCTGATTCATCGCATCATACCGGCAGGTAGTCTTAATCCAGCTGCCCGGGCTTAGGTACTGGTAGGTATCAGTTAAACGATGCCTGGCATCGTAAACATACTGAGTCTCCTGCCATCCATCTTTTTGTGCCTTCTTTTCCCCTATTATATTTCCGGCTCCATCATAGTAATATTTTATAAACCGGTTGCGGTAGTCAAACGGCTCGATGATTTGAACCAGACGTCCTGCCTTATCGTATTGGAATTCGATTTTCTTTCCAGCTTCATCCCAATGGTACCGTTTATTGCCTAACGCATCATATTGAATGCTGGTAATTCTCTCCTGGCCGGAATCCGTCCGTGTGGATTTAACTGCCCGGCCTGCATAATCGTACTCCCAGCGTTCCGCATTGTTCCGGGCATCAATTTTCCGGATATTGTTTCCTGCATTGTCATATTCGTAGGTAAACACCCTCTCTCCGGCTAAAATTTCCATCCGGACCTGGCCTTTCTGGTCTTTATAACATTCCGTCACGATATCCGGAGCCGAGGCGTCTCCTATGACTTTTTTCAGTTCGCGATAGTACTTCCTGCCATCCGCCGGATCGATATATACCTCATTGTATTCATACTTCTCCTCATAGCCCACTTGTGGAATCGTGTGGGATAGCACCCGGCCAAATGAATCATAGGTATAACGCTCCGTCTTTCTTACATGGTCTGCCGCTGTGCCGTTCCCATCATATGTGACTGCTTCTGTCAGCTCTCCCCATGAATTATACCGGAAATCCTGCAGCACAACATCGCCGGAGGCCTGTTCATTGGATACGGCCAGGCAGACCTGTTGAACCTGTCCAAACGGTGTGTATTGAATCCGTCTTTTCTGATGGTTCGCATCTGTTTCCGTGATATAGTTTAAGATATCATTATAATAGGTTTCTTTTGCTGCCTGCTGGCCGTCTACCGGAGGCAACGTCTCTGCTTCAACCCGTCCCAGCCCGTAATAGCGAATGGTGCTGACCTGATTCCTGGAATCCTTTTTGGAGATGAGCCGTCCCCAATTGTCATATTGAAATTCTTCCTTGATTGGATCGCAGGTCCTGCCGTCCGCATCTATGATGCCGGTTTGTTCTTTTGATATAAAGTTATGTGTGTATCTACTGTCAGTACTGGAAGGAGAGCTGTATTTATAAATTGTTTCAGTATAATCACCTGACTGCTCCAGGTTCCCGCTGCCTGCCAGGAAATACCTTCTTTCGTTGGTCACACAGTAGGGATTTTTCGAATCCATATAATCATATACTGTTTTTTCTTTTAAGACTCCATTTTCATAGATCCGATGATACTTTATTACCCGCTTTCCCAATTCCGTATGAAGCTCATTTGTTTCCCTGATCTGGTCAGAGCCTTTTTTTCTTTCTGTTTCAAGAATGATGCTGTAGTCTCCATAGCTTGTATTGATTTCCTGGCTGCAGGAAGGGTCATCCGAATATTCTTCAATGAGCTGGATTATATTTGCTTTTTGATCTGCAGAATATTTCCAGGAGGTCTTCTTTTCCAGAAATTTTGATTCATTGTTCCTGTCAAATACCTGGTCAACTGCTGACACGATTAGTTTATTACTATATTTATAAACGCTTTTTGAAATAAGAGCCTCCTGATGCCGGACCTCCTTTTTTATTAGCTGCCCTTCTCGATCGAACTGATGGGTTTCCAGAATGTCCTGATGATTTTTTACTTCTGCATATTCGATATACTTGCCATTGCTGTAGGCTGCTCCGGAATCAAGCCTGTAGTAATATTCTCCCCGGTTGTATTCGGTTCCGTCAGCGATATCCATTTTCATTGTCAATGCAAAATGGGTAATCTTTCCACCGGCATCATTTTCAATACTAATTTCCCTGCCATATGTAAACTGTGTGGATGCATGATTTGGGTATGTGACACTCTTTAGCAGCAGATAATTGCGCGTCATATTTGCAGTAGTGTTTCCTGCTACTTTTTTGGAGGCATAACTCATAATGCCCTTGTAATCTCCCGGATAATAGTAGTTATACTGGGTCTTACGGCCTACGGGGTCTGTTACTGCGGTGAGCTTAAGCGGATGCGCCTGATCGATATGGTAGGAAAGTTCACATGCTTTTCCGTCCTTGCTTTCCGGCAATTTCCAGATAAGTCCATAATCGGTCTTCTCCAGGCTGATTTTACGCCCCCAGGTATCCACAATCTCCATACCGCCGGAATCCTTCAGATCGTAACAAATCACATTTCCAAACTTATCCTGCCGGGCGACCAGTGTAAACTTCTGCGGCAACAATCCATTTCGTTCGTCAACAGTTTCATATAAATTTTTAAAATAGTCCTTGTTTCCATTCTTGTATACAATTATGATATCATAACTTTTTGCAATATTGGCTGCATAGGGGTGCTGAATCGTACCTGATCTGGTAACAATACTGACATCGTTTAGGCTATGGTCCTCAAATCTGTCTGAGGACCGGCTTATTTTTAAACTTCTGCCGTCTTCCAGATGCAGAATATAATCAAAACCTGGAGTTCCTATTAAAATTGACTCCGGAGGAACAACCGGTATTACCATGTAAGAACACTTAAGATATGGCACTGTCTCAATGGACGGCAGGACAAAGGACCATCCGTATCCCAGTCCATATGACGCAGCATAAAAACTGTTATCTTTCGAACCTGTTTTTAGCTTATTATTTTTGACATATGGATCCATATCCACTAAATTGGCGCAGCCGGAGTCATAGCGTCTGGCAATGGATACGTCGAACCCATCCCTTCCAGGCAGTACAAAATCTGTTGTCTCATATTGGACATTGCCGGTGCTTAATTGAACATTTACATGATTTGTTTCGAAGTAGGTAAATGGGGATTCCGGATACTGTTTTATATCGGAAAATTCTTCCTCCTCCGCAGGCAGCACTGCCCGGCTAAACAGTGTTTCCCGACTTTTTGCTTCATTCTCTTCTTCGCCTGATACGTCCTCCGCCGTCTTTGTATCAGGCTCTTCCCATTCATTATTATCAATGTGANNTTTATCGTCCATCTATTCCCTTCTTATCTTAAAATAATGATACTGCTGCGCTTCCGGTCCCCTTGGCGATAAATTCCACCAATGCAATGGAACCGCTAAAGCATTCATTCTGACTTAACTGTCTGGTTGATTGAAACCACAGTTTTCCCGGAATACTGGAATATATTCTTAAATTTTCTTCCGGATAATTTCCTGGAACTGTTATGCTTCTTAGGCTGCCGGCTGCGAGGCTGGTTAATTCCAATAAGTATGGATTATACCGGAGGCTCATGCGGATCTTATCCAGACCGCTGACCTCCTGGGCTTTCAGCAGGACTGCGTAACGTTTGCCGGTCTTTACCGGGTATTCCATGGTACTGTTGCGGTAAAATATAGGAATAACCGGCAATTGTGCAGTTGTTAAATAATCAGATTCATCACTTTTAGAATCATATGCTTTGATCCGGTACATTGCGTTGGACGCCCCAATTGGGATGGAATCTGTCATTCCCCGGTGTTCTTCTATATGTTTCTGTGTATCCAGTTCATGGAAGGTCAATTCTTTTCCTTCCCATTCGTTAAACGTCAGCCATCTGGAGTCAATGCTCTCCCATGATATGCCAGGCAACGTCACCTTCTCTCCTTCATCCCATGAATGTCCGGAATCTTCCAGGCTGCTCCATGCTTTATTAAGTTCGTCCAGTTCCAGCCAGGTACGTCCCTGCTCAATGCCGGGCCGTCTGGCGCCGGGGCCTTTAAATATTTCAAAACTGATTTCCCGGCTTTCTAACTGCTGCCATGTATACGAATGATTCTCAAGCTGCGACCAGCTTAACTGCTCATAATCCAGGCATTCCCAGTTCTGACCTTTGCCTGTTCTGGTTTCGATTTGATGCCAGTTTAGGGCAGCCTGATCATGCCTGCTCCATGGTTCATTGGTGCTGTCAATATTATCCCAGGTGTATCCGGACAGGGCCTGTAAAAAAGATTCATTAAATACCCGTTCTACAATATAATTTTTATCTGCTTCCACCGCTCCCCAGCTGATTTGTGCTTGTTCTCCCTCGTGGAGGGTGGGGATATGTAAACATTCCGGTCGGTTCATAAATTATAGGTTTCTCCTTTCGTTTTCTATTGGTAATCTTAGTTTTGTTTCATAATCGATTGTATTTGGATTTTTTCGTCTGGTGCTCTGCACTTGTATCTCGTCGTGATTATGATGTTTCCTGTTTCAGTACCATGTGGTTTCTTGCCATATTTCTTTTTTTGCCAATGGTAAACTTTATGATAGAAAAAATCATTATTATGCTGATACTCATCCTTACATATTGAAGGGAAGAAGGAGTATCAGTTCCGTTTGACTCAAGTAAATAGTGATTTAGTTTTGAAGGCAAATGCCAGTGATTTAGCAAATACAAATAGTGATAAAGCAGATAAAACTACCGTTCATAATCTTAGAGGACAAAATGCTAACTTTCCAAATTCTTCGCTGTTACAATGGGCATCAGATGATGCTAGAAGGCTTTCTATCTGGAAAATAGAGGGTAATAGTGTTACCGGTTTCCCGGATGATGGTGTAGAATGGTGTGCTTTAAACCTGCAAGACGGAACTGGTACCAGAGGGATTGTGGTGGCATTTAAATATTTTGCTAGTGGATTGACCGTGAAATATAGGTGTTACGTAAATAAAGAATGGTTGAGCAACTGGATGACCATTGTGTAAATAATCATTTAATCCACAGAGTAGTCCAACTTTCGCTAGAGCCATTAATAATACCTTTTAAGAAAGCTATTACTCCGCTGTCAATAAATTCTATTTGATAGCATAGGCTGAGCGACACATAAAATCTTATAAATACTCTGTCCTCTGTTCGCCCAACCCTAATACTAGTTAACGAATATAAACTACCAGACACTTTATTATTTAAATCACTATTTAACTTAGTTATCTTCTCATCAATAATAACATTATCATTGACAAAATCCTGTCTTACCGGCTTATCCGATGCTTCCCACATATTTAATCCTAATGATGTTTTATTTGTACTTGACATATTATTTCTCCTCTTTTAATTTGAATTTTTCTTCTTTGATTTCTTTAGCTATTTTACCGCTAATCACGTTAATTCTGATCATTAAACTGTTACAAACATTGCCACGAAACAATCTCTGATCCTACGTTATTCTTCTTACCCTTTCGAACATATGTTCTGTTTTGTCGACATCTGGATTATAATACTATCGAATCCAGTTGTCAATGCTTTTTTCGAACGTATGTTCTACATTTGTAAATTTAAGGTTACATTCCCTCCCCAACCAGGCAAAAAAATTGCATAAACATACACAAAAAAATCCCTAATTTTTTTCTTAGGGATTTTTCGTGTATGTTTATGCATAATTTCTTGATATCATATTTATAATAAAAACGTTTTTTAATTAAAGAAAAGAAATAGCATATTAAATTCAAACCATTTCGGCAGCCCTCTATTTACTGTCCCCCTGGAATATAAGAATTTAATATAGCTTTGTCCTTTCTCACCACATATCCGCTCCCTCCCCGATCCTTCACATCCTCTGCCATACTGATAAGAAGAATGGGAGTCTCCAGGTTTGGATCCGTTGTAAAGACAGCAAACCAGCCAAGCTCCGTACCAGTTCTGTCGTCTTTCGATGCCTTGATCTCAGCCGTTCCCGTCTTTCCGGCAAGTTCCATATCATTTCGGTTAGCCGCATGACCGGTTCCGTGTTCGGAACTGATTACTTTACTAAGAGCAGTCCGGATCCTGTCCGCAATCTCCGGGGAACATGCACCCGGCAGCCAGACTTCCGGCTCTGGTTCCGCTTTATACTGCAGATACGGTTTTATAACGTTTCCCTGATTGGCAAACATGGTATAAAGCGATGCCAAGTGTATGGGATTCACTAACATCTGACCCTGTCCATATCCACTGTCAGCCAGCTGAACCTCCGTTTCGATCCGTTCCGTATTGGAGTATTGAGACTTTGTTACAGAAATATCAAAAGGAATCTCCTGATTAAACCCTAGCTTATCGAGACCGGACATGAAATCATCATAGCCGATTTTTAATGCAGCCTTTGCAAAATAAATGTTATCCGAATAAATAAATGCATTCTCCATTATCGCTGGGCTGTAATCATGAAGGGTAGTGACATAGTAATTCCCCCAGCTTTCATNNGTGATGGTAATTGTCCGTCCATTGGTCCCTTTCAGTTCCTTCTCATACAAGGCCTCCATCCCGCTCCTTCCAATCACGCTGTCTGAAAGATAATCCTCATCCGGATGCTTTTCAAGATCCTCTGCCGTCACATTCTGGACATATCCCACCAGATGTGCTCCACTCTCTCCCAATGGGTAATAGCGTACTTCCGTGTCTGTAATCAGGACTCCCGGAACAGTCAGAAGCTTATCCTGGAATTCCTTATTTTTAACATTGTCCTCCCGGGGCTCCATGGAACCTAAATTAAGCTCATCTACTTTTTTAATGGTTTTTAAAGGTACAAAAGAATCTTCTTTCACCCATTTGGCTGACAGTTTCTTCCCGATTGCATCCGCAGACATCCCAAGGAGGTTCCCAAGGGTCTCCAGATCTCCGGCAGAATCCCCGCTCATCTTTCCGGGAACCAGGCCTACGGAGGAAGCGGTGCCTTTTCCTGCAAGAAGCAGTCCATTCCTGTCAAAAACACTTCCTCTCTTCGCCTTGTCCGTTGATACTCTTACCTTATCGGAACGCCCCAGCTCCGGAAAGATCACGCTGTCGTTCCACACCATCTGATAGCCTTTTTTCTTTTCCTTCCGGAACGTTACCTGATTGCTGAAGTTTATTTCCCCTGCAGTACTGTCAAGGCTCATATTGTAACTGACCGCTGCTACCCCGTCTTTTTCTTCTACCTGCCTGATCTGGGCAGTTATTCCGGAGCCTTCAATTCCTTCGTAGATATTTTTATGCCTGGTGATAAAATCCTCTTCACTGATATTTATATGGCTCTGGTCGTCTAACAACCCATACATGGCCTTATAATCTGCCTTAGAAAGGCATTCCATATATTCCAGGAACAACGCATCCGGCGTTTTCCTTGACGCTCCGATTTTCTCCTGAATCCGAAAGAACAGAGCCGCTCCCGCCAAACCAGCCAGCAAAATAACAAGTGTGCAAACAGTACTTAATAAAAATCTCCTTTTTCTACGCCTCATAGCATACCTCCTGTTAATCCGTCCGTAGATTATTTGACACGCCGGAAGCCGTCCCGGTAAGGATATTTTGGGGATCTTCCAGATGAAAGTAATAATTGAATATCTCTTTTCCTACCCCGACCACATTGCCAGAACTGTAACCATTGGCAATCCGCACGGTTATGGCTATCTGCGGATCCTCAAACGGGGCATATCCTATGAATAGTCCGTGATTGGGCCGGCTTTTTGATTCCTCTGCCGTTCCGGTCTTTCCGGCTGCATTAATTTTCAAATCTTTTAAGGTCGCATTGGTTTTTACCAGTTCATTCATACCCTTAGCCACGTCATTCCATATGTAATCCGGAATTGAAACATCGGTCTGAAGCACAGGCTTAAAAGACTGGATCGTATTGTCATCTGAATCTGTCACTTTATAAATCAGGGAAAGATCATAGCTATTCCCATGGTTGGCCAGGGTCGAAGTATACCTCGCCATCTGTGTCGTCGTATAGTTGTGGGTTCCCTGTCCAATGGAAGAAGGTATGGCGAACCGGTCCGTTACATGAGCTTCTGCTTCTCCGATTTCAATGCCTGTCTTTTTATCCAGGTCAAGCAAACCGGCATATTCCCGAAGCTTATTTAATCCTTTCTCTTCCGAAAATGTCCCGTCCTCTTCGGTCCCCAGCCGGTACGTGATTTCGGACAGATACACATTACAGGAATTTTTAAGGGCATCGGCACTGGAGAGAATCGGGCCGTGTCCTGATCGTTTCCAGCAGCGCAGAGGAGGCTGTACCTTATCAAATACGCCGGAGCATACCACACTGGTATCTGTGCTGATGACCCCTTCGTTCAATCCTGCAATTACCGTTATCGGCTTAAAGGTGGATCCCGGAGCCGTCAGCTGGCTGGTAGCCCGGTTAAATAAGGGCAGAGATAAATCCGCTGCAAGCTTATAATAGTAGTCCGTGTCCATCTGATTAGCCAGCCGGTTGTTATCATAGCCCGGATAGCTTACGCAGGCCAATACCTGTCCGTCCTGGGGTTGGACTATCACAGCCGATCCGGAACAGGGATTTAATGCCAGCTGGGCAGGGGTGATCTCTAAGTTTTTTATTTTTTGGCGTATGAACTGCCAGGCATTGAGCTGCCCATTTAAAAGAAGGGCATAATCAGGGTCCTCTTTTGATAGTATTCCCTGCTCATAAAGAAGTTTTTCCACATCCTCCCCGGCTAGAGTACCTTCTGTAATCATTGCCTGGAATATCAGTAGATCAAAACCGGAATCTTTCTTTAAACTGTCTAGGATCTTTTCTTCAATCAGGCTTCTGCTGTTATCAAGTGTCATATATTTTTCAGAGGCTTCCACCTGGCTTAAATCAATCCAGCCATTTGCAATACAATCGGAAAGATACTGGCGGAAGCTTTTTTCCTTCCGATCCCAGTCCCCGCTTTTTTCCGAAAGTATTTTTTTCTTCTTTACTACATCCATGAGATAATCATAATAACCTTTCACCTCACTGCTTAAAGAGTCATACCCGGAGTCTGAAACATCAAAGGAATCAGAAAACTCCATGAAAACCTGCTCTTTCTTATTAGTAAACCTCTCATAAACGGCCTTCTCCAGATCCGTTGCATCCGCTTTCTGAAACTGTACGGTATCAATTACATGATTCTTTATTANNTTCTGTAAATCCCTGTCAATGGTCAGGTAAACATCGTTTCCTGACTGGGGTACCCTGGTAATTTCCGGGTCCGATTTCCTATTTCCCACGACGTCCGTATAAAACTGTTCCATGCCATCCTGGCCCCGAAGCCGGTCTTCCATAGATTTCTCAATTCCGCCTTTTCCTATCGTGGACTGATTCGTGTAAACGGCACCTTCCCGATTCCCTGTTTCCAGTTCATCGGCGGAAACCGCCCCGGTATACCCCAATATGGAAGAAAGGCTTTCTCCTCCGTAGTAAACACGGATGCTGTCTTCCTGGATATCCGCCCCCGGCAGGCTGCGCTTCTTTTCCAGCACTGCCACCATCGCTTCCTCGGACACATCCGACGCGACCAGATATGGAAGGTATTTGCGGTATGAATTCAGGGAAAGGCCGTAACGTATGTTGGCTATCTGCAGAATCTCCTTAGCAGTAAGGGTATGAGGCAGTCCGTATTGTTCCTGTTCCTCATCTGTGTAAGTCTCCTCAATCAGGAACTTTTCCTTGCTGCATAATTTTTTCATGATCTCTTCCACTGTCTCGGTTTTTTCTTCTTCCGTCAGTTCATCCACCGTGCTTTTTCCATAAAAATCAGCTTTGAAACGGCTGAGCTTCCACCCTTCTTCCGTAAATCCATAGTTACCCTGTTCATTTACAGATATAGGCAGAACTTCATTCAGCTTGTCCTCATCCTGAACCATGCGGATCAGCTGATAGGCAATTCCGTTCAAGGACCGCTGACGTTCTTTCTTTGTCTTGTAATTCTGGGAATCCTCCAGGGTGATATCATAGGAAAGCCGGTTTGAAGCCAGTAAATTTCCATTCCTGTCATAGATGTTTCCGCGGCTTCCGGCAAGTCTCTGGGTCTTCATAATGGAACTCATGAACTCTTCCTGATTCGCTGCCCCTTCCAGGATCTGAAGACGGTACAGCCGTAAAATAAGCACCAGGAACAGGAAACCGAAAAGAATGCTCAGAATCGCCAGCCTTGGAATCCGGTCCAGCAATTGAAGTCCGGAAAAATTCTCACTTTTCCATAATTTATGTTTACGCAAATTAATTCTCCTTTAATCTTACATTTGTAAGATTTAATTATACATGCATTTGGTACTGATGTAAACTTTTTTTTATAAAATCACATCTGCTGTTGTATCATAAAGTATCGTGCAGTTCGTAACCATACTGCAACAGGCAGCATATATGCTACACAGTTTCGATGCGGTTCGATGCAATTTTAATAGAATTGTATTGAGAAATTTAGATTCTTTTATTAAAATTTAATTGATAAATTGTTGGAATGGCTTAAATCCACTGACATCTTAATTAAAATTAAAAATGGGGGTAGAATCATGAGAAAAGTGAAGTTATTAATTGTAACAGCCGCTCTTTCCATTGCAATGAGTTTTTCTGCTTTTGCCGGACAATGGAATCAGGATGCCAAAGGCTGGTGGTACCAAAATGATGACGGTACCTATCCGGTAAGCAGCTGGCAATGGNNATGCAGATGCAGATGGTGTATCAGAATGCTATTATTTCAATGAAAGCGGCTATTGCCTGACCAATACCACGACTCCCGATGGAAAAACAGTGGATGCAAACGGAGCATTGGTCATTTCCGGCACGGGATACCTCTCAAAGCACTGATGCAGGAAAGAATAAGGAAAAAATGCTATGGGTGTCCAGAACCGGCACAAAATATCATTCAAAGTCAAACTGCAGCAATATGAAAGGCCCTGCCCACATGACACAATCAGATGCAGAAGCCCTTGGCAGGACTCCCTGTTCAAAATGCTATTAGCGTACAGATAAAGGAATCGTCACTCCTTTTATCCTACTCACTCATAGATCCCTGTGGAAGAGAATAAATATAAGTAATATTCAAAGGTTAAAAGAAAGGATCGAACCATGGCCCAAACCGATAATTTCTATACTCTGAAAGGCTACTCCCTTTTGGAGCATACGCAAATCACCTCTTCCATGGAAGATTATCTGGAAATGATATGCAGGATCCATCGTGACGGTCAGCCTGTCCGCATCAAGGAGCTGGCGGAATGCCTGCATGTAAAGCCTTCCTCTGCATCAAAGATGACCGGAAACTTAAGGAAGCAGGGACTGGTGCGCTTTGAGAAATACGGCACCGTTTCCCTGACAGAGGACGGCCTGGAGCTTGGAGAATATTTATTATTCCGACACGAAGTCCTCCGCCGGTTTTTCTGCTATATCAACCAAAATTCCAATGAGCTGGAACAAGTGGAAAAGGTGGAACATTTCATTGAGCCGATAACTGTGTATAATCTTGAAAATTGGCTGGATAAGTTTACATAGAAACGCTTGTGTGATTTTATAATTCATCGTATACTATAGCATAACACGAACATTTCTAAGGAGGACAAACACATGGATAAGATTAAGATGACAACCCCTATCGTCGAAATGGATGGCGATGAGATGACCAGGATTCTCTGGCAGATGATCAAAGACCACCTTCTGCTGCCATATATTGATCTAAATACAGAATACTACGACCTGGGTCTGGAATACCGTGACAAGACAAACGACCAGGTTACCATTGACTCCGCCAATGCCACCCAAAAATATAAGGTCGCCGTCAAGTGCGCCACCATCACTCCCAACGCAGACCGTGTAAAGGAATACAGCTTAAAAGAGATGTGGAAAAGTCCCAACGGCACCATCCGGGCAATCTTAGACGGAACCGTATTCCGCGCTCCCATTGTTGTCAGGGGAATCGAACCATGTGTGATGAACTGGAAAAAACCTATTACTATAGCAAGGCATGCTTACGGTGATGTTTATAAAGGATCTGAGATGAAGATCCCGGGAGCCGGCAA
>DJBG01000176.1 GCA_002429965.1 Hungatella sp. UBA5982 | reverse complement strand
CCATCCTGCGGCCGGCTGCCTCGGGTTTCGCTTGTACCTCTGCGTTTATTCCGGAACATGCCGTCTCAGATGCCGCTGGAGACACCGTCTGTTTTAACGGAATGCCCCCTTTAAGGACTCCGGCATTCTTCCAGTAAGATAAGGCCCGCGCCACATCCGATTCCGTATGGTTTAACGCATCCGCGATCATGGATACGGTGATCTCTTCCCCTTCATGGCGCATCAAATATAAATATTCCTTTACGTACTCCCCATTGGCCGCAGCCATATATTCATCAATGAACTCATTGGAAATCACCGTAACGTTGATCTTGAAACTGCTTTTCATATTCAATGACATAACCTCACCTTTTTCATATAGCCAGTCCGCAGTGCAGCGAGAGGAGCTTATGGCTTCTCTCACTCACGGGCATTCGCCCTATGAAATTGGCCATGGCAAGTTTTTCTTATGTGCAAGCACAACGAAAATCTTCCCATGTCCTATTTCGCACTGCTCATTGCCTTCGTGAACATCATACCACAGGTCCTATCAAAAGAAAATAGCCGCAGTTATCCACTAAATGAATTGTGGATAATGTGGATAATGTGGAAACCAGGTATACATAAATAAGTTTTCTCCTCCGAATCATGTCGATTTGCTGATAAAACCGAGATTTTATAAATTGTGAGAATATAAATTATGTAAATTAAAAAATCCACATAGCTTCTTAACATAAAATGTTGAAAACTATGTGGATAATGTGGATAACTATAAGCCTAAAAGCTTTTCCCCCACTTTTACTATGTCTCCAGCCCCCATAGTTATCAACAAATCACCGTGTATACAATTTTCCAAAATAAATGTTTCAATCTCATCAAAGGATGAAAAATAATGGCATTTGACGCCTCTTTTCTCGATTCTCTCCGCAATATCCTTAGAACTGATTCCTAAATCGTCCGCTTCACGGGCTGCATAGATGTCCGCTAAGATCACCTCGTCCGCCAGAGACAATGCCTCTGCAAATTCATCTAAAAACGCCTTTGTCCTGGTATACGTATGAGGCTGGAATGCCACCCACAGCTTTTGATGAGGATAGTGCTTAGCCGTTTCAAGAGTCGCCCTGATTTCCTGGGGATGGTGGGCATAATCATCAATAATGGTAATGCCGGACAGCTCTCCCTTTTTTTCAAAACGCCGGTTGGTGCCGGTAAAACGCTTCAGCCCTTTTTTAATCAGCTCCACAGAAATTCCAAGCTCTGTACAGACTGCCGCAGCTGCCAGGGAATTATACACATTATGCTCTCCCGGAACGCCAAGCGTTACGGTATCCACAACATTCCCATCCACCTTTAAATCATAAGTAGCTCTTGCCAATTCGTCAAACCGGATGACTTCGGCCTGGTATCTGCTTCCCGCCTTCTTGCCAAATGTGATCACGTTACATGGCAGTCCCTGGGTGATCTCTTCCCTGCTCTCTATGTCGTTATTAATCACCAGAGAGCCGCTTTGGGGAAGCTTTTCGGCAAACAGACGGAAGGAATGACGGATATCCTTAATATCTTTAAAGAAATCCAGATGATCAGCCTCTATGTTCAGGATCACCTCCATGGTAGGGAAAAAGGAGAGAAAACTATTGGTATATTCGCAGGCTTCTGTTACAAACAGTTTGGGGCCGCCCACCCGGATATTGCCGCCAATGGAATTCAAGATTCCGCCTACCGATATGGTGGGGTCTGTTTCAGCTGCCAAAAGAATCTCAGTGATCATAGATGTGGTGGTGGTCTTTCCGTGGGTTCCGGATACAGCTATGGAGTTCTCATAATTTTTCATCATTTGTCCAAGAAGTTCTGCACGGCTGAGTATGGGTAGTCCTTTTTCTCTGGCTTGTGCAAATTCCGGATTATCGGGATGAACGGCGGCTGTATAAACCACCACATCAATTCCTTCTTTAATATTCTCCGCCCGCTGGCCATATGCGATTGCTGCACCCTTTGTCTCTAAATGGCGTGTCAGCTCTGATATCTGGGAATCTGACCCTGTAATGGTAAATCCCTCATCAATGAGAATTTCCGCCAATCCGCTCATGCTGATTCCGCCTATTCCAATAAAATGAATTGCCTCTGGTTTATGAAAATCAATTTGATACATGCTTTTTCCATCCTTAATTTTGTTTTCTGTAATAACTGATGCCTTCCATTACTTTTAACGCTTTTCTTATGTAAAGGCAACTGCTTTCTTCTTTATTATATAAGAAAGCACCGAGAAAATCTACAATATAATTACAATCAAAAAAATGCACCCTACAGATTTTATGTTCTGTAAAGTGCACTTTATGACACAGTTCTTATGAACCCAGTGCAATTGGCGGCACATCTTCTACAAGGTTACCACTGCTTTCCTGCGGAACACCCACCGCTGATACCATCAGATAAAGCATTTCCTTGAAACTCCGGAAAGGCTGCTCCCCCCTGCCGTCCCGCCAGTAAATAATGCCTTGCCATGTAGAATGCTCACGAAACATTATTTTAATAGAAAAGGTTGCCTTTTGCCCGCCTCTCCTGCACATGGAACAAACCTCATCGGAAATCAGACGTCCATATTGCATTCCATACTTTGGAATTTTTTCCTTTAAAACCTTGACCTTCATAAAATTCCCAAGGGTCCCTGCCAGGTCAGACATAACTTCGTGCCGTTCTGTTAAGTCAGCAGGTATATTTTGATAGTTTCCCAGAAACTGCCCGGAATCATAAGCATCAATGGCCACATGGAAGGAATTCAATGATTCCCCTTCCTGTCCCATCTGGAAATCTCTTCTTAACATCTGGTTCATTAAAAGAATTAATTGAAGCGTGCTTTCAAACGGCTCCTGCCGGTCTCCTTCCTCCCAGTGGATCAGTCCCTGCCAGCTGGCATGGTAACGATACTGCACATATATACGGAAGGTATTCCGTTTTCCCTTTCGTTCACTCTCTTTACTGATCCTGGTCACAAAATCAGGAGGATTGGTTCCGGGAAAATGACGCATTTGAAATGTCTGTTTTGGACAGCCCATGGAATCAAATATACGGTCCATATTTAAAATCATCTCCAACATACTGCCGTATAGGCTTCCCTGAGAATCATCGCAATGAAACATAACCCCTTTAATGCTCCAATCGTCGCATTCATCCACTGCTACGGTAATATACCGGTCGGTACCGCGAACTACACTCACTCTTCCTTTTGTCATAATTTCCACCATCATCCTTATGTTATGTTATAATTATAAACGAAGGCGGTTACATTTTGGTAACATTTTCCATATTCGGCTAAATTTATATACTGATTGTAACCCGCCTATTAATTCTGTGATATGAGGGAAGAAAACACTCTCTGTAATAATACTTTTATGGAATTCATTTGCTATTTATAACAAAAAAAGCTTATTCAGGCTGCTGATTACAAAACACCTGAACAAGCTCAAAAGTAGCTTTTAAATACTTGGAGCTATGCTGCGGCACCGTATCATTCCGGAGGCTATTTTTTATCTGACAGGAAACGCCCGAATATTACATGCCTGTAGCTGTTCAGCACGCCAAGCAGTATGTTTCCAAGAACCCCAATCACGAGAATTTCCCCTGCTCCAACCGTAAACATCGCATACCAGATGATATCCTCTGAGCCGTATGCGTACCGCAGAACCCATGGGATAATTATGGTATTTGCTAAAATCGGCGGGAGGCATACCAACCATCTGTTTTTCCGAAGCTTATAGGAACCGATAGCTCCGATCAGGGTTGCAATACTTCCGAAAATCACATCCAGGGTAGCTGCTCCGCATAATAAATTTGACAGGAAACACCCAATGAACAATCCAGGTATTGCTGCCGGAGTAAAAAATGGCAGAATACAGAGAATCTCGGAAATTCTAAACTGGATTGGGCCGAAGCTGACAGGTGCAAAAACCATGGTCAGCACAGTGTAGACTGCAGCAATCGCCGCTGAAAAGACCATAAAATAGGTCTTTTCTGAAGTTTTGTAATGCATATTCATTTCTCCTTTAGTTTTGTTTTAGGTGTGGAAGGTCTCGAACACACCGGTCTTTACTTGCAAAACTCCTTATTAATCAAGGAATTCTACGACCTTGGTACGGGGTTACTATAGCATAAATTACCTTGAAATGCAAGACGTACCCCAAATTCATCCACAACGTATTTGGAGCTTCCTGAGGCATTGGTAAAAGATTCGTTACTTCCGCACTTGTTGTGGATAATATATGGGAATCGGTTACAGTATCGTGCTATCCTATAATTATAGATATATTAATGTACCGGGAATTCAAACATTTCATCCGAACTGCATCACTGTCAATACCCCGCTGATTAAAACAGTTTTTGGTGAATAAATACTACCCCTGTTTGGAGCTGATACCCTTTTGCCGCTCCACTTTGCCAGCAGGCAGCGGACAGAGCATTAAAGGCAGCAATTGCCAACACCTTTCGAATAATATTGGAATGGTCCAAATCGGATAGATAATCTGCTGCGCTTCGGCCCCTCAGGGAGTCATTGATTCCGCTTTTATTTTTCTGCAAATGACTTGTTTATTGACATTTTACATCATATCATAGAAAAGGAATTAGACATTTTTCCCAACATAAAGTATACTTAAGTTCAAAAAGTCTCGCTTTCAAACCCTGTTTTTTCCGGCTTAAGCGAAGTACAAAGGAGGAGTGATAATGAAAAGTATAAAAATGAAAATATTGCTTAGCATGGCTTTGACGGTATTTCTTTCCCTATGTGCAGTGGGAGGTACCAGCATTTATTTAAACTATTCCAGCATGATCGGAACTATGAACCAGACCATGACGGAGCTGGCCCTCACCGCATCACAGCGGGTTTCCAAAGAACTGGACATTTATAAAACGATTGCCTATGAAGTCGGCAGCATTGACAGTCTTTCCAGTTCAGGAATCAGCGTGGAGGATAAAAAAACCATTTTAGACCAGAAAGCGAAGGCCCACGGCTTCCAGCGGGGAAACATACTGGGAGCAGACGGGATCAGTTTATTCGATGGAAAAGACTACTCTGACCGGGACTATTTCCAGAAATCCCTAAAGGGCGAGACAGCGGTATCCGATCCCCTGATCAGTAAGATCACAGGACAGCTTACCATTATAATATCCGCCCCATTGTGGGATAAAGGAATTCCGAATTCCAAAGTAGTAGGCGTCGTATATTTTGTTCCCACTGAGACTTTTTTAAATGACATCGTTGCCAGCATAAAGATAAGCAAGGGAAGCAGCTCCTACATATTGAACAGAAACGGCGGCATCATTGCCGACGTGGATATGGAGAATGTTACCAATGTGACAAATACCCAGGACATTGCAAAGACAGATCCCGGACTGGCAGCCCTTGCTGCTCTTGAGAAGGGAATGACCGAAGGAAAAAGCGGCTTTGGCCGTTACAACAAGGGTGGTGTAAACGAATTCCTGGCTTATGCGCCCATTGAAGGGACTGACGGCTGGAGCTTCGGCCTCAAAGCGCCCATGACTGACTTTATGGGAGCAACCACAACCGGAATCATCATTTCGGTAATACTGCTCATCGCAGCACTGATTGTGGCCGGAATCATATCCGTTGTCCTGGCCGGAAAAATCGGAAATCCCGTAAATGCCTGTGCCGAACGCTTAAAAAGGCTGGTGCAGGGCGATTTAGATTCTACTGTTCCCGTTATTAACAGCCAGGACGAAACCGGTGTACTTGCAGGAGCTACCCAGGAACTGGTGGACGGGCTAAAAATGATCATCGGAGATGTGGATCATATTCTCAATGAGATGGCAGAGGGCAGCTTAACGGTTTCTTCCAGCTGCGAATCCGCCTATGCAGGAGGGTTTGGCGGAATCCTACAGTCCATGACCCAGCTGCAGTCCAGGCTTAGAGATACTCTCCTAAGGATCAACCAGTCCTCTGAGGAAGTAGCCTCCGGTGCGGAGCAGGTATCCGCAGGGGCGCAGGCTCTCTCCCAGGGAGCTACGGAGCAGGCCAGTTCTGTGGAAGAGCTGGTGGCCACCATAAGCCTTATTTCTTCTCATGTGGATCTAAATGCTAAAAATGCAGAGGAAGCCACCCTCCAGGCAAAGGAAACTTCTTCCCAGCTGGATAATGGTAAAGAACAGATGAAGAGAATGACCGATGCAATGAACGAGATCAACCAGACCTCCAGTGAAATCGGGAAGATCATTAAAACCATCGAGGATATCGCCTACCAGACCAATATCCTGGCCTTAAATGCGGCGGTTGAAGCCGCCCGTGCCGGAGAAGCAGGAAAGGGTTTTGCCGTCGTTGCTGACGAAGTGCGCAACCTTGCGTCAAAAAGCGCAGAGGCATCAAAAAACACTGCCTCCCTCATCGAAAGTTCTTCCCTGTCGGTGCAGAAGGGAACAGGGATCGTAGGGGAAACAGCGGATTCTCTGGAACTGATCGCCGCTTCTTCCGAAAAAATGGCTTCCCTGATATATGAAATCACCACAGCATCCCAGGAACAGGCAAGCTCCATTGCCCAGGTGGCCTTAGGAATCGACCAGATATCCGGCGTTGTGCAAACCAATTCTGCTACTGCACAAGAGAGCGCAGCTACCAGCGAAGAGCTCTCCAGTCAGGCCCAGATTTTAAATGGCCTTATGGACCAGTTTAAGTTTTAATTAATAAAAGCCGCTTCATAATGAATGATTCATGACCAATTAATAATCATCATTCATAATGAAGCGGCATTATTTGTATACGGATTTTTATTCCACCAGCTCTATTGCCAGTCTCTCATTGGAATGAATGATCCTATAAATCCCTTCCTTCCCGGAAACGCCAAAATACTTTTGCATCAGATGTTTTGCATCCCCATCGCTTTCAACTATAACAAGGAAATCATAGCTGCTTAACAGATGAATCAGGTTATCTTCATAAAATGCACAGATGCCGTCTACGTTGGGGGCATAAAGCATATATCTCCCAATGTATTGCAGATAATAATCCGTTACCTGGCTGTCCACATCCGATGCATAGAATAAATATCTGTTTTCGTCCACCTTGCCGCCGGAATACCAGCGGTCTCCCGTAACCTGATATACCTTGTAAGGCAGGGTCGTTTTATAGGAACGCCGGATGGTCTGCATGCCATTGTATTCTGACATCAGAAGGGTTATGGCTAACGCCATAAAAAAGATGATGCCCTTTTGATACCGGTCCTTGCTTTCCACGGTTTTAAACGCCCGGTAATCCGGCAGCTCACCGGATTTATAATAAAACGAATTTTCAAGGTCAACGGTTGCGCACAGCACCAGCCCTCCGGCAAACAAAACCACGATACTTGATGCGTAACGTTCAAACCCAGCCAATCGGAGGGACTCGTCAAGAGGCATGGAGAAGACATAAAGGGCAAGAATGCCGAGATAGTAACCGATAAGAACCATGTTTAATGCGATCAGCGCCTTCCATAAGTTCCAGCTTTTCTTTAACAGGGCGGCTGCAAATACACTGGCTAATATGGCGGCCGCATCTACACCCAGAATCCCCATGGCAGGGCGGCTTGTGATATTAAACACTGATTTGACAAACAGATCGGCTATCTGACGTATCTCTTCCGGACTTTTTCCTCCGGTAATGCCGTGGAGGTTGTTGGCAGAAACTTCAAACTTATTTTCCACCCCCTGGAAATTAACCGCCATATGGATATTCCATAAAAGATATGGAATAGAAGCAGCTCCCACGGAAAGAAGCACTGCCAGCCCATTTTTCCAGAAGGATTTATCCTTGTTCTTTAACCAGACATAAATCAGATAAAGAAATCCAATTCCCGCAAATATGGTTCCGGTATTTTTTATAATCATTATTAGCCCTGCTACAGGTATGATGCAAATGCAGGCCTTCTTTATTTCCCTCTGATACCTGTATATCATCACAAACAATACAAGGGTATATATGGGAAGGAGAAAATCGACCAACAGATTGGTGATCCGTATGGTAATGTTAAATATGGACAGCAGGGAACAGCCTGCCGCCAAAAAAGCAAACAGCAAAAACCGCTTCTTTTCCCTGATCACCCCAAACATGGCATAGAAGCAGGAAAAAATAAGGGCTCNNCCTGGGCTGCCAGCATAATCCCCTGGGAATTCCCGGCGAAGCGGCAGATAAAATAGAGAAACGAGGAAGAACCCAGAGGATAATTTTTAAAATCAATCAAGGCAGATGCGGCATCAGGAAATGCATTGGTGTTTAGCATCTGCTTAACAACTATGGCCCAGTGGGAGAAATTGTCATAGTGTACCAGCCTGCTTGCAAACAGCAGTTGAAAAAAGAACAGACTTCCAACAGCAAACCCCGCCTGGAACGGGGAAATGTGGAAATTTCCATAGGACTGATTTCTGATCTTCTTTAATAAAAAGAAGAAAAACAGAATAATTCCTGCGGCAAGCACGACTGCAGACCCTGGCAGTAAAAAGCCGGCCAGTCCGCAAAAGTAAACGGTGCAGGCAATCGCTGAGCAGACAAAAACAGGAGTGAACTCTGCCAGAAGCCCCAGTATTTCCCTTGTAAACATCATATAGCCGGACAGGGAACACAAAAGTGCCACTGCCATTAACATATGGACCATAACACTCATCCTTTACCCTTCTTTTTCCTCTGTGTTTGTTATGTCAACCATAATCTGATTGATTCTGTTTTTCCGAATGAGATCATTAAGGTTCACAACTGACAATAACTCCTTTGATGAATGCCGTATGTATATTCCCGTCCGTTTTAGTACTAAAGGAATCCCGCTTTCTGTATGATAGATAAACTTATCAGCCTGGCTGCCGTTGGTATTAAAATCGGAAACGGAAAAGTAGTGGTAGTTAAAATCAGCCAGCCTGCAGGCAGCCCCGTTTGTAAATGTAATTTGTTTATTAAGCGGGATCCTGGGCATCTTTCTTTTGTCTGAAAGCGGCTGTTTCAACCGTTTTTTAATGTTTCTCAGCATATCGTCATAAACGGTGACCCATAAATCCATCTGCTTTGGGAGGGAATGGATTCTGTCATATATGATCTGCATGTACTGGCGTTTGTTTTCATCGTCAACCGCCCGGATGGCTGCGGAATAACGCCAGCCTTTGTCCTGCTCTTTCACATAAACGATATTCCCCTCAAGTCTGGCTTTATAATAAGGCGTGGTAATCACAAATTTCACGGTTTTATTTTCCGGAAGGTATATGGGCTTCTCCGACCAGAAGGCTAATCCATCTTCGGAAACGTCTGCCGTCCTCGCTTCATGGTTTAAGGCATTATATTGTATGGTGATATCTTCCTCTGCCCTGATCCGCTCGCTACTTCTGTAAGAACGTCTTCCCAGCATGAAAAATAAGGCATAGAATAACGAAACCATGTTATGAATGATCCAGAACAGGATAATGCTGCTGTAAAATAATGCCAAGCCGTATTTCCCATGGATAAAGCGGACCATGGCCGCAGCGGAAAGCGCAAGTAAAATTACATGAGGGACCGCAAACACGGCAAACTCAATGCCGCTTCCTTCTTTCTTTTTATTGGTGACTTTAAATTTCCTTTGATGGATATGAAATGTCTCAAGCAATACCGGAACTATCAAATAGGGCATAAATATGGTGTCAATGATCTGGCTCCATCTCTGGTTCCTGACGTTGCTTGACAGATAACTCATGGACAGGCTGTAAAAAAAATACGCAGGAAGCCAGAGCACGATCACATCCCAGAAATGACTGTTCACGATCCTGTAATCAAACAGGGCAAACAGGATAGGGGACAAGATAAATATGAGCCTGTTAAAAAATGAGCACCAGTATAAAAAAGTGTTAAGATAAGTGAGCCGTGCAAGCAGGGGGAGCCCAGGGGTAACAATGGCATGGGTATTCTGTAGGCTTTGAATGATGCCCCTTGCCCAACGCACCNNGCTCTTTATTGTGGTGGTCGTAAGCCCGGCCGCCTGTATCTCATCCGTTGCATAGGTAATGAATCCCGCTTTTTGTATCCGTATGCTGGTCTCAAAATCCTCTGTAATGGTTTTTAAGGGAAAACCTCCTATCTCCTCCATGGCTACCCTTAAAATTACGGTGTTGCTGCCGGTATAGGCGATCGCGTTTGAGGTATTTCTCATGGTATTGACTTCTCTGGAAAAGAAATCCTGCTCATTGGGGATGCTTTCTTCCGCATATAAATTGAACTGGAAAAGATCGGGGTTATAGAAGCTTTGAGGTGTCTGAATTAATCCAAGCTTAAACTTTTTGTCAATCTCTTCTTCCTTTTTAAGCCTCCACTTCCCGTTTTCTTTTATGAACCTGGAAAGCTGGAAATATGGTACCGTCTTCATGAGAAACGTATGCTGTGGGATCATATCCGCATCAAAGGTAGCTATAAGGGGCGATGAGGTCTTACTTAAAGCATTATTTAAATTACCTGATTTTGCATCCTTATTATCTGCAAGCCCCAGGTAGCCGACTCCAAACTGTCTGGCCAGCCCTGCAATCTCTTCGCGGTTACCGTCATCGCAAATATAAATATGTACCTTATTTTTATCCGGATATTCCATGAACGTGCATGCATTGACCGTCTTGTACAGAATATCGGCCGGTTCATTATGGGTCGAAATGAAAACGTCCACATCCGGATAATATTCATCCGGTATTTCCGGACACTCCAGATGAAATTTATTCATCTGCATCTTTTGATAAAAAAGCTCAAAGGAGGTAAATACCATAACGGTCTCCGCCGCCACCAGCAATATACCAAATATCAGACTTAATGTCCCCTCATGAAGCGGCAGGGTAAATATCATACGCCAGCCCAGATAAATTGTAATCAAAGCCATGGTAATGATAAAAATTATATTTCGTTTTTTCTCTTCTTTATTCACGGAACCAGCCCTCTTCGCGGGAAAATACCCAGCGCTGTTGTATTTGATAACCAAGTAGAAACAGACAGCCATCACAGAGAAGCTTTGCCGTCTTTTCATTGTATCCCAGAGACACATGGAGAATATACACTCCGGCTGCAGACAGCAGTATATTGAATACGCACAAGCTTAAATAACGGATAAGGCTATGGCCTGGAGCCTGCTTGTCCTTAAACACCATACTTTTATTCAAGAGATAATTCCCGGCGGTTGAAACCGATCTGGCAAATGCCGTGGCTATCATGATTCTAAGGAAATCCTCCCCCTTCATATAAGGCTTCATCCAGTCAAGAAGCGCCCAGGTTATCCCTATGTCAACAAAAGAACAGGCGACGGAAGATGAAAGGAACTTCATAAAATCAGCCCCAAGGATACCAATAATTTTTAAGCTGTCCCTTACAGCCTTAAAATGCGTGCCTCTGTTCTCATCTTCATAGATGGTCTGAATGGGGAGCGTTAGGATCGGTATCTTAGACCGGATGCAGGTAATCAGCACCTGGGTTTCATACTCAAACCGTTCTCCCTTTATGTCAAGCATCCGTTCAGCAAGCTTCGGGCCAAAGGCCCTGAGCCCTGACTGGGTATCAGGAAGGCATTTCCCGTACAGTGCCGCAAATATTGCAGAAGTAACACGGTTTCCTATGAGGGACTTGGCCGGTATTCCGGCCTTTTTAAAGTCTCTTACTCCCAGTATCAATGCATTGGGATGGCCTTTGGTTTCAACCGCCAGCTTATAAACATCCTCCGGGGCATGCTGTCCATCAGAATCTGCGGTCACGATGCACGTATAGCCTGATATATTTTCCCTTATGTAGTCATATCCCGTTTTAAGTGCAAAGCCCTTTCCCCGGTTTATGCTGTGATGGATTACGGTACAACCGCACTCCTCCATTTCTTTGTAAATATCCTGATAATCGTTTCCAGAGCCATCATCTACAATCACAATTCGGGATAACCCGTATTCCTGAAGCTCCTTTATATAAACCGGAAGCCTTCTGTCAGGTTCAAGAGAGGGAATCAATACAATGGCGTGATCGATCGTTTGTTTCATCTCAGCTCCCGTTTCTGTTTTAAATAATTTTATTTATGTAAATTAAAGTATTTGCTATATAATATACACTCAACGAAAATTATGTCAATCTTTGTCGCCATGGTGAATTATGGATGGGAAGAATGCACTAATTCTGGCAAAATATTGCTTCCAGAAGCTGCTTACAAGTCCTCCTGCCGCCGCTTAAAACTCTGTTGACGAAATTTTTCACGTAGGCATCTGCCATATTGACTAAATTCGGAAAGATAACTATAATTATTAGTAATTCCATATTCAGGAAATTCAAGAAAAGATATAATATTACATAATCATGTAATATTGTGCCAAATCTGACATTTATCCAAAAATTCATGGGAATAAGCAATTTACAGAAACATAACTTAAAAACTGGGAGGAAATTGTATGTTAAAAAAATTAAAGGTAGGGAACCGGCTTCTTGTAGCATTTCTCATCGTTGTATTGTTTTCAGGGTTGGCCGGAACCATTGGGATCCTGCTCATTCGGGCCGTTAATAAGGAATATCATGTAGAGCTGCAGGATTATGGATTTGCCCAGGGGGATATCGGAAGTCTGGGACAGGCGTTTCAGGCCCACCGCGCCACAGTCTTATACATAATCTTTTCAGAAGACACTGCTGAAACCGCCAAGCAGAAGGAAAACTTAACCAAACAGGTCGCTGTGATAAACGAAAAGATGCAGTTGGTACAGGCAAGAATGAAGACAGCCTCAGAAAAAGAGCTTTACAGCCAGCTTTCAGAGAAGATGAAATCCTATGAAGATATCCGCAGCCAGACAATCGAGCTTGCATCAAAATCTTCCCAGGAGTCTATGGCCTTTTTCCGAAGCTATGCAGCTCCGCTGGCAGCGGAAATCGCCGATACCATCAATGCCATGCTGTTGGATAAGTCAACAACCGGAGATATAAAATCTGACCAGCTTTCCCGCCAGACCTCCGCATTCATAGCAATTATGGGCATCATCATCTTTATTTCCATTGCTACATCCGTGATTATTGCAATTGCGATTACAAGGGGCATCACCCGTCCTATTGACGAACTGAAAAAGGTTGCAGACCGGATGGCCCAGGGAGATTTAAAATGCCGGCTGGAATACAATTCGGAGGATGAACTTGGCCATCTTGCCGACAGCATGCGGACAATGATGGANNTGGATTATATCTCTACCACAACAAGCCGTATGGCCCAGGGAAATTTTGACATTCCCCATGATCCGGAAGAATTCAAAGGAGAGTTTCGTTCCGTACAGCTCTCCATACAGAATCTTACAGACTCCTTAAATGTTGTCATGGCAAAAATAACCCAATCTTCTGACCAGGTGGCATCAGGAGCCGAACAGGTGGCAAGCAGCGCCCAAGCCTTAAGCCAGGGTGCGACCGAGCAGGCCTCCTCTATTGAAGAGCTGGCGGCAACCATCAACGATATTTCCAATAATATAAACCTTAATGCGGAAAATGCAAAAGAAACAAACCAGCAGGTAAACAATACCGCGTCCGAGCTGGAATATGGTAAGACTCAGATGCAGGATCTGACAACTGCCATGGAGGATATCAGCAATGCATCCTCAGAAATCGGAAAGGTAATCAAAACCATAGAGGACATCGCCTTCCAGACCAACATACTGGCCCTTAACGCAGCTGTAGAAGCAGCAAGAGCCGGAGAGGCAGGAAAGGGCTTTGCAGTTGTTGCCGACGAAGTCCGCAACCTGGCGAATAAAAGCCAGGAGGCTTCCAAAAACACTGCCGTATTAATTGAACACGCCCTGGCTTCCATTGACGCTGGAAATCAAATTGCAAAGGAGACTGCAATATCCATGGACCGCATTGTCCAGTCATCTAAAATAGCGGCAGACTTAGCATATCAGATATCCACCGCATCTAAGGATCAGGCACATGCCGTTGCCCAGGTAACGCAGGGGATTGACCAGATATCAAGCGTGATTCAAACCAATTCCGCCACATCAGAGGAAAGTGCCGCCGCCAGCCAGGAAATGGCCGGACAGGCACAGATGCTTAAGATCCTAATGGAAAAGTTCCAATTAAAAAATTAAAACAAAAAAGGTGTCTAAAAGCCGCAATTTGGCTTTTAAACACCTTTTAAATTTTCCGCAAACATGGAGGCCGTTTGGAAAACCGGCTGCTATGTAGTCAGGTCAAACCTTTCCTCCATAATGGCTCTAAGCATGTCTACCGTCTTTCCTGCATCAAGACCGTTTTCGTCAATGGTTATGTCAGCATATTTCTNNGCTCCTCATATAAGTCTCTTAAAGTCATTCCATCCTTTAGCACAACTCCCCGGTCTGCCAGATCACCCAGCCGTTCTTCCACGCTTTCATAGCTAAGCTTTAAATAAACTACTGTGCCGATCTCCTTTAAATGCTCCATTGCCTCTTTTCCATAAATCACACTTCCTCCCGGAGCAATGACGCTATGGCGGACATTCAGACCGGCATTGATCCTGTTTTCCACAGCCAAAAAGCCCTCCTGGCCTTCCTTTTCGATAATTTCCTTTAAAAGGCGGCCTTCCTGCTCCTGGATTACAATGTCCACGTCCACAAAAGAATATCCAAGGCGTTTTGCCAGCAAAACGCCCACTGTGCTTTTACCGGAAGCCGGCATACCGATCAGCGTAATGTTATTAAGCTTACTCGTCATTTGTTTTTCCTCCTGCCCGACGGCTTTTTTTCTGCTTTTTTCACAGAATAGCCGAAACTTCCAAGCTTTTTCCCCAATTCAAAATATTCCCCATGGGAATAAGAGATAAGTCCTGCCTCATTAAGGTGGAATTTTCCTTTCTCATCCATGTACCGGCTGTTTACGGTCACTCCGACCACCTCTGCCAAAAACATGTCATGGCTTCCTAAGGGCTTGATTTCCACAACTCTGCAGGCTAAATTCACCGGGCATTCTTCTATTCCGGGGGCTTTGATATGCTCCAGGGAACAGGGCGTCAGCCTCATTTCCGCAAATTTATCCACATCCCTGCCGGACTTCACCCCGCAGTAATCGGTCGCACGCACCAAATCCTTTGTCACCAGATTAACCACAAACTCCCTGGTTTCTTTTATAATTTTATAGGAATGCCGTTCCGGGCGGATGGATATGGACAGCATGGCCGGGGTGGAGCATATGGTTCCTGCCCATGCCACGGTAATGATATTCGGTTTTTCCCCTTCTCTTTGGCAGCTCACCATGACCGCGGGAACCGGGTAAAGCATGTTTCCCGGCTTCCAGGTAACCCTGCTGCTTTTCACGGACTTTTTGTTTTCATAGGTTTCTTTCTTCTTCATTGACCCGGCAGCCTCCTATTCCTGAACCGCCAGCATAATGCCGGGAATCAGCTGTTTCTTTCTGGATACCACGCCAGGCAGGCTTACAGTATGGTCTTCCGCCGTTGTTTCCTCTTCCTCTGCGCGGAAAGCTCTTGCAACCATCTGCTTTGCTCCCTGGCCCTCACATAACAGCACGGTGGATTCTGTCAATATGTTGGTAAGCATAAAGAACATCATGTCCACGCCATGCTCTTCTCTTGCCTTTTTCATGTAAGGCACCATCCGGTCCTTTAACTCCTCTAACTCCTTTGCGTTTAAGGAACTGATCTGTCCGACTCCAAAAGACACCTTCCCAACGGTAAATTTCTTGAAATCCTGATAAAAGATCTCTCCATCCGTCTTTCCCTTTAAATTGCTTCCTGCTGCAAACATGGAGGAAGCGTATTTATCCACCTGGATCCCTGCGATATCCGCAAGGGCAAGGGCTGCCAACCGATCCGACTCCGTACAGGTAGGGGAACGGAATAAGAGTGTATCGGAAATAATAGCGCTGCACAGCAGGCCCGCAATTTTCGGTTCAACTTCCACATTGTTTTCCTGATACATCTGATAAACGATTGTAGCCGTACAGCCCACCGGCTGGTTGCGGAAAAATACCGGGGCAATGGTTTCTACAGTGCCGAGCCTGTGGTGATCGATGATCTCCAGGATTTCCGCACTTTCCATGCCTTCTACTGCCTGAGTTTTCTCATTATGGTCCACCAGGATCAGGCGCTTTCCCTTTGCACCCAGCAAATTCCGCCGGGAGATCATACCCATGTATTTTCCGTCCTTATCAAGAATCGGAAAATCCCGGTGGCGCTTGCTAGCCATAACATCCTTTATTTCATCAATGTAATCGTCTACCTCAAAGGAAATCAGCCCATCGGTAGTCATAAAATAGCTGATGGGAATGCTCTGGTTTACCAGACGAGCTGCCGTATATGTGTCGTAAGGGGTTGTCATGACCGTACATCCCCTCTCCTGNNCAGCTGCACCTTCGCAGACAACGATGCAGGCCGCTTCCATCTCAATGGCACACAGCTGGGATTCATAGCGGTTCCCCAGGATCACAAGATCGCCCTTAGAAATGTAGTATTCCATCATATCGGGATTGGCCGCCGCTATAAGGACTTTGCCATGATTGAAATATTTGCTTTTTCCACCGATTAACATGGCCCCTTCCAGGGTTTCCACAATATTTTCATACTGGGTATTGGCCTTTGATAAAATGCTGCTGTCATAGACGTTCATATAGGACTTGGCAATATCGCCTACCGTGATCAGCTCTTCCAACACCCCATCCTCGGTTACGGTCGGAATGGTGACTGCATTCGCTTCCTGCATTAAGTTCCAGGCTTTTTTCAAGGACAGGTTTTTCTTTACGCCCTTTGTTTCCCGAATATCGATATCACGGACCTGCGTCTTCACATTCTCCACAAGCTCCGGCGCTTCCACTCCAAAGTAATGGAGCACAAATTGTGTCTCCTCGTTGACATGGCCCGCCCTGCCTGGCTGATATTGTTCTCCGGTCAGCACTCTTTTTAAATTTGCATAACAGATTGCAGAACAGATGGAATCTGTATCCGGATTTTTATGACCTATTACTATGGTCTTTCTGTTCTTATAATTATCTTCCATACTTTCCTCCTTTTTTCATAATGTGTTTACAGGTCGTTCATATTCCGTTCATATATATTTTTTATACTAAATACATAGAAAATATATGAGTCAAATTGATTAAATCGTCAAATTGCACATAGATTTTTCATAATTGCCCCGGTTGCCTGTCAACCGGGGTCTCCTCATTATAGAGGTTTTTTTCTTTGTGAAGTATTCCCATTATATCATAATTTAGTAAATTGTAAATAAGAGGACGGGAGGAAAGGATGTCATAAAACATCCTTCTCTCTCATTTACTTCCCTAAAACATCCGCCGCTTTAATGGCAAGTGCGCTCCAGATTTTACCCGGATTACAAACTCCACTCTTCTTTTCCCATGCTCTTTTGGTATAAAAGCACACCCACAGGGTATTACGACTTTCTGCTTTTGGCAAAACCCCCATAACCTTTTAAATTCAGAATAAATCGCATAAATTATGAAATAATACAATTATACTGACTAATTTCCACTCTACTTTTATTGACAGTAGCGTCAAAAGGCCTTAACATGAATATATTATTTTCTTCCAGTCACTTTGCCAGACAATAAAGCTCTACATAGTACAATTAAATGGAGGATTTTGTATGAAAAATTTTTTTAGTAAGGATATTCCGGAGACAGTCATGGAGCTAAAGACGGACCTCCTTCAAGGATTATCCGAGCAGGAAGCCCAAAAACGGCTTGAAGAAAACGGTCACAACCGGCTGCAGGGAGCGACGGAAAGGACCCTGCTACAGCTGTTTGCCGAACAATTTAAGGATTTTCTTGTGATCATCCTGATTATTGCAGCCATCGTTTCCATGGTCGTGGGAATTATGCAGAACGAAGGAATCTTTGACAGCCTCGTCATTATAGCCATCGTTATCGTCAACGCTATTATCGGTGTAACTCAGGAAACAAAGGCAAGCAACGCGCTGAAAGCCCTTAAGGAAATGTCCAGCCCTCAGGCTAAGGTCATCCGCAGCGGAAACATCGTAAAGACGCCTTCTGACGAGCTTGTAGTGGGCGATGTGGTGATCCTTGACGCGGGAGATTACATTCCAGCGGACGTAAGGCTTGTGGAAAGCTTTAACTTAAAGATCGATGAAGCGGCTCTTACCGGCGAATCAGTTCCCGTGGAGAAGAGCTGTGAAAGCCTGCTTCCTGAGGACGCGCCTCTGGGAGACCGTGTCAATTCTGCCTTTATGGGAACTGTGATTACCTACGGAAGAGGCAAGAGCATCGTATCCGCAACGGGCATGGAAACCCAGATGGGCAATATCGCTGCCATGCTGAATGAATCCGAAGAGGAGACAACCCCGCTTCAAAAGAAGCTTGACAGCCTGGGCAAGGTTTTGGGCATTGTCTGCATTGCCGTATGTGCCATGATTTTTATCCTGGGACTGATCCAGGGGGATAAGCTTATGGAAATCTTCATGGTTTCCGTTTCTCTGGCTGTGGCTGCCATACCGGAAGGACTTACAGTGGTAGTTACCGTAATCCTTGCAATGGGCATGCAGCGGATGGTTAAATCCCACGCCATCATAAAGAGGCTTTCCGCCGTAGAAACTCTGGGAAGTACAACAGTCATCTGCTCCGATAAAACAGGAACTCTTACTCAGAATAAAATGACCATTGTCAAGGTATTTGACTATGAAAGATCTTATGATGTGACAGGGACAGGCTACAACAGGGAAGGCTCCGTCACCGTAGAAGAAGGCGGCAGGTTAACGTCCAATATTACGGAACTTATAAAGGGCGCTGTACTGTGCAATGACGCGACCTATGACATAGAAAAAAGCCAGATCATCGGAGATCCTACAGAAGGCGCTATGTTGGTTTTAGGAGAAAAAATCGGCCTAAACAAAGACCGGTTAAATGAAGAATACCAGAGGGTTCAGGAAATCCCCTTTGATTCTGACAGAAAGCTTATGTCCACGTTCCATGAAAAAGACGGAGAACTGACCATTTATACGAAGGGCGCTCCCGATGAAATTTTAAAACGGTGCNNACCCACATTAATAAGGATGGAGAGGTTTCGGAAATTACGGAGACTGACCGAAAAAAAATCCTGGAAGCCAATTCCGGCTTTGCAAAAAACGCTTTGCGCGTGCTGGGCGTTGCCTGCAAAACAGTGGATACACTTGATGACTTTGACAGTCAGGAAAACTCCCTTACCTATCTGGGGCTCATGTGTATGATTGATCCGCCAAGAGAGGAAGTGAAGCCGGCTGTAGATGAATGCAGAAGAGCCGGAATCCGCGTGAAGATGATCACAGGAGACCACAAGATTACGGCCAGTGCCATTGCTGCGGATCTGGGAATCATATCCCCTGGAGAGGAGGCTCTGGAAGGGGCTGAAATACAGCTTCTTTCCGATGAAGAACTTAGAGAAAAGGTTAAAACCGTTAACGTATTTGCCCGAGTTTCACCGGAACATAAGGTACGGCTTGTATCCGCATGCAAGGCAAACGGAGAGATCGTTGCCATGACGGGGGACGGCGTAAACGATGCGCCAAGCCTTAAGAGGGCGGACATCGGCGTTGCCATGGGAATTACCGGAACGGATGTTTCCAAGGAAGCAGCCGATATGATCCTTACGGACGACAACTTTGTAAGCATTGTTGATGCTGTAGAAGAAGGAAGAACCATCTATAACAACATCCGAAAGGTCGTGGGCTACCTTCTTTCCTGCAACATCGGCGAGATACTTCTTATATTTTTGGCCATGCTCTTTAACCTGCCTATGCCGTTAATGCCCATTCACTTGCTTTCCATCAACCTTATCACTGATGCATTTCCGGCCTTTGCGCTGGGAATGGAGGAAAAGGAACCAGGCATTATGGACCAGAAGCCGAGAGATCCCAATGAGTCCATTATTGATAAGAAGATGCGTGTAGCTGTTACCTTGCAGAGCCTTTTCCTGGGCATCGGCGCTCTGACCGCATTCTATATCGGTCATGTAAACTACGGAGGCGTCGAAGGCGGAGAAACCATTGCCCGTACCATGTGCTTTGTAGCCCTTATTTTAGGTGAGCTCTTCCGCGCCTACTCAAACAGAAGCGAAAAGAGATCCATATTCGGAATCCGGCTTTTGTCAAACTCCTTCCTGAATAAATGCGTAATCGCTTCCTTTGCATTTTTAGTAGTTGTGGTTTATGTACCGTTCTTAAATATAATTTTTAGTACAGCGCCTCTTACCCTCACCCAGTTAAGCGAGGCAATCGGCTTTGCGGTAGTTCCTACCCTGGGCGGAGAGATTGCAAAGCTTATAACAAAAAAGATGAAATAGCTGCAGATTTGAATTAAGGTTACAAAAAACGGCTCCTGCTAAAATTGCAGGGGCCGCTTTTTTATCCAGGATTTTTCGTATCCTGCGATTTGTTTTCATTGGATTTCATTTGCTTCCGGTGATTTTGTTTTCATTTTTCTGTAATCATATTCATATACCGGATTGCATTTAAATGAGCGTTATCCAGCCTTATAGTCTCCTTAAAGGCCTCTTTCGCCCCCTCCATATCTCCAAGTCCCATTTTGCCAAGCCCAATAAGATAGTTGCAATGCGCTTTGTTTTTCTTATCCAGGTCGTCTTCATAAATCAGGAAATCAGGCAGGGATACGGCGAAATATTCGATCTTCATGGTATCAGACATATGCTGTTCGCCATAATCCAGCAGCTTATAGAACCTGGCTCTGGCCTCCACCGGCTTTCCCAGCTTTTCCTTTGCCAGCCCCTGGTAATAAATCATATCCGCCGGCTGGTCATAGTAATACATCATACCCGCAGGTTCATCTGTTCCTACGCCGGCTGCTTCAAAATACGCCCCTGCTTCCGCTGTCCTTCCCTGGCTCTCCATGACCATGCCCAGATAATAGTTGATATGATTGTCCTTTGTACCTTCCAGCTTCCCTTCTCCCAGATTCTCCGGGTACTTCAAGGCCTTTATCAGGTAGTCTTCCGCCCTGCGCCATTCCTTTGCATCCATCGCCTGCCTGGCCAGTTCTGCAAGGGAGACCACATACTGGGCAGTTACCTTTCCTTCCCCACCTTCCCACGGATGGAATTTGTGGATCATAATGAATTCATAAGCCTCTCCGTATCGTTCCAAAAGATTTAATAGGGTTGCATATTCAATCATTAAGTCGTCCCGCTTCATAAATACGTCTCTTGCAGCTTCATATTTTTCCAGGCGTTCTGCTGCCGTCATATTAAGCTTTTTGTAAAGCTGATCCAGTTCCAGAAAGATCCTGGCATCGGCTGGATTTAAGCTATAGGCTTTTTCCATCGCCTCTCTGGCACTCTCCCTGTCCTTTTCCTTATTGTAATAAGCCAGTGATAAGTTTCTCCACACGGTCGGAAACCGGGGATTTAACCGGGCGGACTGTTCCCAATAAGAAAGGGCGGTACGGTACTGAAGCTTATCATAATATAAATTTCCCAGATAATAATAGGCGTTGGCTCCTTTGGGGTTCCTTTCCGCCGCAAGCTTCAGCACCGCGATGTGTTCCAGCTTATTGGGGAAGCAATAATCCGTGGAGCAGCTCTCCGCCTGCTGCAAGGCATCTGATCCATCCTTTCCCATAAGCTCCTGATAGAAGGCTTTATAATAATAGAGTATGGGCCATGTCCGGGAACACTGGTCCAGGGCCGCAACGGCGGCTTCGTATGCTCCAAATTCTGCATAATGTCTGGCCGCCATTAAGTAGTTTTCGTGAAAAGCTCTGGCCAGCCGGTTTATCTCCAGCCGGATCTCCTCCTGTCGTTCCGGCTCTAAATATGCGGATTCCATCCGGGATACATAATCAAAGGAATCCACCTTCAAATTCTCCGCAATAAAGGCTCTGGCCTCCGCTGTCCTGCCAAGCCTGCGCAGAAGATAGGCTTTTAAGGCTCTGGCCTTTATATTATGGGTATTCCTCACCAGTCCCTTTTCCACAAGCTCCAGAGCATTATCATAATTACCCCTTATGGACTCGATACAGGAAAGGTAATAAAAGCTCATTTCCTGCTGCTCTCCGGACCATGTGGCCTTATAAAAGGCGTCAAAGGCTTCTTCAATCTTTCTCTGGTACAAAAGCGCCAGACCCAGGTTGTAGTAAGGCTCGGAATCATAAGGGTTGGGGTTTTTTAGGACCGCCCGTTTAAGCGCTTTCCTGAAATACTCCTCCGCTTCTTCAAAGCAGCCTCTTCGCATGAGCAGGGAGCCGTAGGTATTATTGATGCGGATATCCCCAGGATCCCTTTTTAAGCCTTCTATGTAATAAGGATCCGGCCTGTAAGTGGCGTGACGGTACTGCTCGATATGAAGCCCGGTCAGATACAGCTCTTCATTTGTCATGATCCTTTCCGGGTCATCGGCCACTTTGGCAGGGCTGGGGAGTTTTGGAAGTTCCTTCTTTAAGGGTGTGTAGGAAACCAGTTCCCTGTCCTCGGAAAGGACCTTAAGAGTCAGCCTTGTCTCATCCTCCACGCCGGTGTGAAGCGTCTTTTCATAGGTATGGACAGGGGATAGAAGGGTGAGTTCATCTAACAGCGTCTCATTGCCATAGGTCAGCAGTATCCGCGCGTTGGGATACTCCTGGGTTCCGTATGCCAGAATATGGATCTCATCTTCCCTTGTCTCCAGGTTTATAACAGCGTGAATGGAGGCATTCTTCACAGGGCCCAGNNTTGCCCGGAGAAATGTGGTGATCCGCTACATGAAGGATTCCCGCCTCCACCTGGTAATCGTAGCCGCCTACAAAATTGAACTCACTCTTTTCAGCCATGTAGGAGGTGGGAACCGGAATATTTTTATAACGGGAAATATCAACGCCTTCGCTGTAGTCATGCTTATAGTATACGCCCGTTGCAATGGGAAAACGGGATACATCCCTTTTACCATGATCCATGACGGCATGGACATCTGGGGGGAAAATAGACTGGGTGTAATCGTTGACTGGGACCGCAGGGTTTGCCCACCATAAAAAGGTCTGGGGCATTGGCGTAGGATTGTACAGCTGGCCCTTTATTTCTATATAAGCCTTTCCGGGATACAGGGTGNNCCCTTTGGTTCCGTACATCTGGTCCACATCGCAGACCCGGCAGGTTCTGGAGCCATCCTCATTTTCTATCAGCATGTAGTCCACAGGGGAATAGGTGGTTGGCCTGTGGTGCTGGGGCCAGTTAAATTCGATCCCTCCGCTGATCCAGGGACCGCATAGCCCAACCAGGGCAGGCTTTATCACGTGATTGTAATAGACGAAATCATATTGGTTGGTTTTGTCAAAGGCCCGCTGGATCCTTCCGCCCAGTTCCGGAAGTATCATTACCTTTAAGTATTCATTTTCCAGCCAGACCGCCTGATAGGCTTTGTCCTCTCTGGTATCATGGATCTTCTCAATGGTAGGATACGGATAAATTTTTCCCGAGCTTCCCTGATAAACACGGCTTTCTAAAAACATCGGATTTTTATCTGCTTCCCCCACCTCATAGGTCGGTATGATGACGGATTCCTCCCAAATTTTCACAGTTTCCATTGTTAGACCTCCTTTTAAGTTCTTGCCTATACTATATAATCTTTTACTCTTGTTTACATTACGTTTAGTTGCCTATTAGTTTACAAAAATTGCTCTAATATAATTGACGAATCAACTTTTTTTTCCTATAATGGTTTCATTGAAAGAAAGGAGGGCCCATGTATGCTGTCTACGGAACGCGGAGTCATATCAGGGTCGGATTTTTATGTGTATACGCCCAGTGCCCAAGCAAAAAGGATCTTCTTATACCCCATTAGTATGGGGCTTTTCCGGTACGAACCAAGCTATTCCCTTCATCGGAATGCCTATGACAGCTTCCTCATCATGTTCATCCGAAGAGGAGAATGCCAGGTGGAGACTGGCGGACGAATCTATCATGCCGTCGGAGGGCAGGTAGTTTTGCTAAACTGCTATGAGCCTCATGCCTACTGGACAACAAAGGGATGGGAGGCGGAATGGCTCCATTTTGACGGAAGCGGTGCTGCCGGATATTACGAAGCGATCTTAGATGGCGGCCCTCCGGTCATCTCCCTGAGAGATACCTACCGTCTGGAAAAATATCTCCATAAGATTTATCTGCAGATTAAGGAGTGTATTTCTACAAAAGAGGCCTGGCTGAACAACTATATTGTTAACATTTTAACAGAGCTTTTGGTCAACAGGGATTTTGAGCATTCGGAAAATGTTTCTTCCAGCATCATTGAAGACACCATCGCCTACATCAACGAGCATTTAACCGACCCTCTCACCTTGAAGGATATGGCGGATCAGGCCTCCTTAAGCCCCTTTTATTTCAGCAGGCTGTTCAAAAAGGAATCCGGCTTTTCTCCTCACGAGTATGTGATCGCTGCCAGGATCAACAATGCCAAGTTCCTCTTGAAATCTTCGGACATCACCATCAAAGACATCTGCTTCAGCACAGGCTTTGCCAGTGAAAGCAGCTTTTGCACCACATTTAAAAAAGTGACGGGAATCACGCCTTCCGAATACCGTTTTTCTATCAGAAACTGAAAAAAAGAGCCCCTGCATTGCAGAGGCTGCTTTTTTCATCACCAGGCAATCAGTTTATTCCGCTGCTTTCCCCATCACTTCCTTGTAATTTTCGGGGGTAACGATCACAGCGTCTACGGCTGTTTCCATAGGAACCTCTTTTCCGCTGATCACATCGTATAAAACATTGACCGAGCCTGCCCCTACGGAATCAGAGGAGAAGTAGGCGGCTGCCTTCATGCAGGTTCCGTCGCCTCCCTTGTTGTTCCATTCATCCTTTGCCATATAAGCTCCCAGACCTACTACCGTAGCATTAGCGTCTAAACCTGCGCTCTCCATAGCACGGACTGCTCCGATGGTGCCTTCCTCATTGGCTCCCGTAACCAGCCATTTCTTGATTTCCGGATGGGCGGTAATGACGGACGTAGCTGCTACATTTCCTTTGTCCGTGGTTCCGTCATAATCTGCTTTGTAAATCCGGTCTTTTGGAAAATCAGGGCAAGCTTCCGTAAACTTGTCGTATTCACCCTCCGCACGGGGAACGCAGGAAGAAACCGTGTCCATGGTCAGAATCAGCATTCCGCATTCCGGATCCCCTGTCAGATTATTTTTATTGGCATAATCCGCCAGCCACTGGCCGTTGGCCTGTCCGATTACGTAGGCATTAATGCCGACCCATGGAGCGATCTTTTCTCCTGCCTCCGTCTGGAGCGCGTCATCGGCTGCTACAATGGGGATGCCTGCTTCCTTGCATTTATCAACCACGGCCTGGGACATGGTCTGATACGGAATGCAGGTAACGATTCCCATTGCCTTATTTGCAATGGCATTGTCAATGGCCTTTAAATACTCTTCCGGGCTCATTTTTGCATCCACATAAATAAATCCATCTCCCTTTTCTTCCACTGCCTTCTGGGCTGCCGCTCCTTCGTCAATGAACCAGGTCTGATCCCCGGCCTTATAAATTCCATAAACAACGCCCTTTCCCCCTGCTTCCGTCTGG
>DJBG01000137.1 GCA_002429965.1 Hungatella sp. UBA5982 | reverse complement strand
GGCCAAGGCTATGAAAAAGGCTGCGGGAAGCATCCGTATCGACCTGGCACAGTGCCGGGAGATGGAGGTGTTTACCCAGTTCAGCTCGGATCTGGATCCGGCTACCAAGGAGCAGATCCAATATGGTAAGGGGCTTACGGAGCTGTTAAAACAGCCTTTATGCCATCCTTTGAGCCTTCATGCCCAGGTGATCAGCCTGATTGTAGCTAATAACCGTCTGCTTTTGGATGTGGAAGTTACAAAGATAAAAGAATTTCAGAGAGAATTGCTGGCATTCTTTGATGAGCGCTATCCGGAAATCGGAAAGGAAATTGAAGAGAGCAGGGCGCTGTCTGACGAGCTGAAGCAGAAGATTATTGATGTGACAGCCGAATTTAAACAGAAACGGGTGTAGGATATGGCAAATGCGAGAGAGATACAAAGCAGGATGAACAGCATCAAAAGTACCATGAAGATAACCAATGCGATGTATACCATTTCCTCGTCAAAGCTGAAAAGGGCAAGGAAAGCCCTGACTGATACGGAGCCTTACTTTTATGCGCTGCAAAGGACCATTGACAGAATCATAAGGCATACGCCCGAAATTGACGACCCGTATCTGNNTAACGGCTGACAAGGGGCTGGCTGGTTCTTATAATCATAACATTTTTAAACTGGCTCAGGAGCAGATTGACAAGGGCGGAAATCCCATGTTGTTCGTAGTAGGTGATCTTGGGCAGCAGTATTTTACGAAAAAGGGAATACCGGTGGAACAGGATTTCCGGTATACCGTTCAAAAGCCAAATATGAGCCGGGCCAGAATCATTGAGGAAAAGATCGTGGATTACCTCCTGTCAGGAAAGCTGGATGAGGTATATATGATCTACACCAGAATGGTGAATGCCATGAAAATGGAGGCTGAGATCGAACAGCTTCTTCCCATTCCTAAGCACCGGTTAAGCCAGAGCGTACCAATTAATGTGCATTTGGAAGAGATCACCATGAAGCCATCTCCACAGGCAGTGATCGATGCCATCGTGCCCAATTACATTGCAGGCTTTATCTATGGAGGTTTGGTGGAATCTTATTCCAGCGAGCAGAATTCCAGGATGATGGCGATGCAGGCCGCAACAAAGAGTGCTCAGGAGATGCTTGACGAACTGGCGATTACCTATAACAGAGTCCGCCAGGCGGCCATTACCCAGGAAATCACCGAGGTAATCAGCGGTGCAAAGGCCCAAAAGAAAAAAAGGAAGAAAGCATAGTATCATCGGATGTTTTGGTTAACTTTAGAGAGGAGGAGTCCTCACGACTGTGAGTAACAGAATATGAATATAGGAAAGATCGTTCAGGTCCTTGGACCTGTAGTAGATGTTGAGTTTTTTGAGAGCAGTGATCTTCCCCGCATTAAGGACGCCCTTGAGGTGAATAATGAAGGGAAACGCTGCGTAATGGAAGTCGCACAGCATATGGGAAACAGCACAGTCCGCTGCATCATGCTGGCTTCCAGCGAAGGGCTGTATAAAGGCATGGAGGTAACCGCTACCGGGGAAGGTATTAAGGTTCCGGTAGGCGAGCAGACTCTGGGACGCCTTTTTAACGTGCTTGGAGAGACCATTGATAACGGGGGTACCTTAGATGGCGGTCCGGAGTGGGTCATTCACAGAGATCCGCCGGCCTTTGAGGAGCAAAGCCCTGTGGCAGAGATTCTGGAAACGGGAATCAAAGTCATTGATCTTCTGGCTCCCTATGCAAAAGGCGGAAAGATCGGTCTGTTCGGCGGCGCCGGTGTTGGTAAGACGGTTCTGATCCAGGAGCTGATCCATAACATTGCCACGGAGCATGGCGGATATTCTATTTTTACCGGTGTTGGAGAGCGTTCCCGTGAGGGAAATGACCTTTGGACCGAAATGGGAGAGTCCGGCGTTATATCAAAAACTGCCCTGGTATTCGGTCAGATGAATGAGCCGCCGGGTGCACGTATGCGTGTGGCTGAAACAGGACTTACCATGGCGGAATATTTCCGTGACGAAGAGCATAAGAATGTACTTTTATTTATTGATAATATTTTCCGATTCACCCAGGCGGGTTCTGAGGTTTCCGCACTTCTTGGACGTATGCCCTCTGCGGTTGGTTACCAGCCTACCCTGGCTACGGAAATGGGCGAGCTTCAGGAGAGAATCACTTCCACGAAAAATGGTTCCGTTACTTCTNNACAGGCGGTTTATGTACCGGCTGATGACTTGACGGATCCGGCTCCTGCAACTACCTTTGCCCACTTGGATGCCACCACTGTTTTATCCAGAAAGATCGTAGAACAGGGTATTTATCCGGCGGTTGATCCTCTTGCGTCAAATTCCCGGATCTTGGAACCAGATGTGGTAGGGGAAGAGCATTATGAGGTAGCCCGTAAGGTACAGGAATTACTTCAGAAATATAAAGAGCTTCAGGATATTATCGCTATCTTAGGTATGGAAGAGCTGGGAGATGACGATAAGACTACGGTTTACCGTGCAAGAAAGATCCAGAAATTCTTATCCCAGCCATTCTCGGTAGCTGAAAACTTTACCGGTGTTGCAGGTAAATACGTTCCCCTTAAGGAAACAGTCCGGGGCTTTAAGGCAATTGTAAGCGGAGATATGGATCAGTATCCGGAAACTGCATTCTTTAATGTGGGAACCATTGATGAGGTAATTGAAAAGGCCAGGACATTAGAGGCTTAGCTTGGAGGTGCTGCCTGTGAGTAAAAAAACATTTTTCCTTCAGGTTCTTGCCAGTGATAAGGTGTTTTACAGAGGTGCTTGCCAGACGCTTATCATTCCTCTTACAGACGGAGAGAAGGCAATTCTTCCCCATCATGAGGACATGGTCATAGCGGTATCCATAGGGGAAATNNGCCAATGGGTTCATGCTGCTGTTGGAAATGGCTTCATCCAGATCGTCAACAACCGTGTGACACTTCTTGTTGACACTGCCGAGCATCCGGAGGATATCGACGAGCGACGAGCAGAGGAAGCCAGGGAAAGAGCAGCCGAGCAGTTAAGACAGAGTAAAAGCCTTCAGGAGCATTCTCATTTTGAGGCTTCTTTAGCCAGATCTCTGGTCAGGCTGCGTACAAAACACAAACATGAGCTTTGACAGGAAATGATGATAGAAAAAAAGAAGGATATCCGGGGGGAAAATCTGCCTCCGGATATCCTTTTTTCTTAACCCAATGCCACGTCTAAAATCATCATAATCAAAAATCCGAACATAACGCCAAGAGTTCCCACATTGGAATGTTCTCCTAAATGAGCCTCAGGAATCAGCTCTTCCACCACTACGTACATCATGGCGCCGGCCGCAAAGGACAGAAGCCATGGCATGAGCGGTTGGATGCTGCCTGCCACGATTACGGTAAGGATCCCGAATATAGGCTCGACGATCCCGGACATGCTGCCACGTAAAAATGCTTTTCCGGTAGAAAGACCTTCCTGCCTTAAGGGCAGGGAAATGGCAGCGCCTTCCGGGAAGTTCTGAATGCCGATGCCGATAGCAAGGGCCATGGCAGCGGTATAAAGAGACGGATCGCTTCCGTGCTGGGCAGCCAGGGCAAAAGCCAGTCCAACGGCCATACCTTCCGGAATGTTATGGAGCGTTACAGCCATAACTAACAGGGTAGTCCGTTTCCAGGTGGAAGAGAGTCCTTCCGCCTCATTGGCTCCGCGGCCATTCATGTCGGGATGAAGGTGAGGAAGAAGGGTGTCCAACAATATAAGAAATAGTACTCCCAGGACAAATCCTCCGGCAGAGGGTATCCAGCCCGGAGTCCCGCTTGCTTCGGCTTCTTCGATGGCCGGAATGAGAAGCGACCATACGGAAGCCGCAATCATTACACCGGCAGCAAAGCCGAGGAAGATTCTCTGGACAGACTGGTTTACATCCTTCCGAAAAAAGAATACGACCGAAGCCCCCAGAGTAGTCATAAGAAATGTAAACCCGGTGCCGCCGGCAGCCCACAAAACAGGTGTCATAATAGGCCCTCCTTTACTGTTTAAAGTCAGCGGTTCTGACTGTATTTTCCCTGCTTTAACTATATCATAACCTCTGTTTGGACGCAATGAGATAAATTCCCTTTCCATTTCCGACAGATTTATGCTAAAATAGACCTGATTTTACATATAAATACCCTTCGGGTATTCTTTACGCAAAAGAGCATGGGAAACAAATAGAAAACACCCTTCGGGTATCGTTTTATACCCAAAGAGCATGGGCAACGAATAGGAAAGGAATCTGGTTTATGAATATAAAAATAAGATGGAAAAGGCGTACTGCCTATTCTTTGTTTCTGGCAGCAACAGCGGCTTCTTTGTTAGCAGGATGCAATAAAACAGAAACAGCCACGGGACTTGGAAAGGATGCCACGCCATCCATTGCCATATCGTCAGAAGTAAAAGAAGAACTGCAGCCTATTGATGCGCTTACCCCTGGGGGCGTTCTGATGCCAAGGCTTCTTAAGGTACCGGAACAAAAGGAAAGTCCTATCCCTGATTATTTGCGGAACGGGGTGGAGCATCCGGTGGTGGCCAGCCTTCAGGAGCGTCTGATGAATTTGGGCTTTATGGATAACGACGAGCCCACCCAGTACTTTGGAAACGTGACTGAGGCGGCTGTTAAGACCTTCCAGCGTCAGAACAGCCTGGCTCAGGATGGAATTGTAGGGCCTGAGACGCTGACTGCCATCATGTCGCCGGACGCTAAATATTACGCCGTGTCAAAAGGTGTGGAGGGTGAAGATATATCACGGATCCAGAACCGCCTTTATGAATTAGGGTACCTTGCCAATGCGAGCCAGGTATCTGGCTCTTTTGGGGATGAAACGGAAGCTGCGGTCATGAAGCTTCAGGAGGTAAACGGCCTAAACATAGACGGAAAAGTAGGACGTCAGACTATAAATCTGCTCTACAGTGAGGAGATCAGGCCCAACTTCCTGGCTTATGGAGAAAAAAGTGATGTGGTATTAACCAGCCAGCAGCGTCTAAAGGAGCTGGGGTATTTAACAACTACTCCGGATGGAGCTTATGGAAATGATACGGTGATAGCGGTGAAGCAGTTCCAGTCCCGGAATGACTTAGTTGTGGATGGGTATTTAGGACCTTCTACCCGGATCACTTTAATGAGTGCAGAGGCGCAGCCAAATGGTTTGACCCTTGGCGAGCAGGGAGAATCAGTTACCAGGATCCAGCAGCTGTTACAAAAATACGGGTACCTGGCTTCCGCCAATGTGACAGGATATTACGGTGAGTTGACGGAAACGGCGGTTAAGGCATTCCAGAACAACAATGGACTGAAAGCGGATGGTTCAGTGGGACAGCTTACCATGAGTAAGCTTACAGGAAGCGGCATAAAATCCGCAGGCTCTTCCGGATCATCAGGCGGTTCCTCCAAGGGCAGTACCGTTAAGGGAGGTTCTGGGGTAAGCGGTCTGCTTTCCATTGCCAGATCCAAGCTGGGCCGCCCCTATGTTTGGGGAGCCAAGGGGTCGGAGTCCTTCGACTGCTCAGGATTTGTTTACTGGTCTCTCAACCAGGCCGGCGTCAGACAGAGCTATCTAACCTCTTCCGGTTGGAGAAATGTAGGAAAATATACGAAGATCACCAGCTTTGGAAACCTGAAGGCAGGCGATATCATTGTAGTAAGCGGCCACGTGGGAATCGTAGCCGGAGGCGGAAGTGTCATCGATGCTTCTTCCAGTAACGGACGTGTAGTAGAACGTTCTTTAAGCTCCTGGTGGAAGAACAACTTTATCTGCGGCTGGCGTATATTTGGATAGGAATGGTTCAGAATAATGAGTATGAAAACACAGAAAAAAGCAATTAATATGGTAACTGATTCACCGGGAAGGGCCCTTTTGCTCTTTGCCCTTCCCATGATTCTTGGAAATTTATTTCAGCAGTTTTATAACATCATAGACTCTGTGGTGGTCGGACGGTTTGTGGGGGAAGAGGCTCTGGCATCGGTAGGTGCCTCCTATTCCATCACAAACGTGTTTATTGCCATCGCAGTAGGAGGCGGTATCGGCAGTTCCGTGGTAGTGTCCCAGTTTTTAGGGGCAAAACAGACCGGAAACATGAAAACCGCCATATCCACCACTCTTATCAATTTTTTGTCCATAGGAGTGATACTGGGCGGTCTGGGGCTTCTTTTTAATCACCGGATTTTAAGCTTCATGAACACCCCGGAGAATGTATTTTATGATGCCTCGGTGTATCTGGGCATTTATTTTATAGGATTGCCCTTCTTATTCATGTATAATGTGCAGGCTTCTGTTTTTCAGGCCCTGGGAGATTCAAAGACTCCCTTATATCTGCTGGTCTTTTCCTCTCTATTAAACGTAGTGCTGGATCTTCTGTTCGTGACCCAGTTTTTCATGGGGGTAGCCGGTGTGGCGATCGCCACTTTGATAGCCCAGGGGCTTTCAGCGGTCATGTCCTTTCTCGTTTTGATGAAGCGGTTAAAAGGGTATGAGACAACAGAGCCGTTTCGGCTTTATGACTGGAATATGATGCTCCGTATGATGCAGGTCGCCATTCCCTCCACCCTTCAGCAGTCCATTGTCCATATCGGAATGCTTCTCGTCCAGTCCGTTGTCAATGTATTTGGTTCTGCGGTCATGGCGGGCTTTGCGGCAGGAACCAGGATTGAATCCATCTGTATTGTTCCCATGCTTGCCCTGGGTAATGCCATGTCCACCTACACCGCACAGAACATAGGTGCAGGAAAGACAGAACGGGTAAAAACAGGCTACCGTTACTGCTATCTTATGGTAGGGATTTTTGCAGTTATCATATGTGTTATCATGGAGACTTGGGGAGATTGGTTTATACGAAGCTTTTTAAATGAAGGCAGTGCAGAGACTGCATTTCAGACAGGCATGGATTATATCCGGTTCATTTCATTCTTCTATATCTGCATTGGCTTCAAGGCGACCACAGACGGGCTTTTGCGCGGTGCAGGAGATGTGATGGTATTTACTGTCGCCAATCTGGTAAATCTGGCGATCCGGGTGTCGGTAGCGGCTGTGTTCGCTCCCATTATTGGCGTCCAGGCCGTTTGGTTTGCGGTTCCAATGGGCTGGACAGCCAATTATATTATATCATTCATCCGGTATTTAACGGGAAAGTGGGAGAGGATACGGCTTATTTCTTGATAGGGAAGGCCAAACCTGCTTTAAATAGATCTCCGTCAATGTAAAGCCTTAATTCCCCGTCCTGAAGTTCGGCCAGGCTTTTAGCGATGGAGATCCCCAATCCGCTTCCTTCCGTGGTCCGGGCAACATCCCCCCTGACAAAGCGCTCGGTCAGCTCGTTCGCGTTGATGTTTAACGGGCTTTGGGATATATTCTTCATGGTGAAAACCGCCATGTTCTCTTCTACGGTAATATCTACGTATACCCGGCTGTGTTCCATGGCATACTTGAACGCATTGTTATAAAGATTCTCAAGCACCCGCCACAGATACCGGCCGTCCGCCTCGATCAGGATGGACTCATCCGGAAGGGTGGAAACCAGCTCCAGGTTGCGGAGGGCAAATTTTTCTTCAAATTCTCCGTTGGTCTGGTGGATGAGCTCTACAAAATCAATGCTGGTAATCTCCAGCTTTAAATTTCCGGAGCTTGCCTTTGAGGCTTCCACCAGATCTTCTGTCAAAGTCTTTAACCGCTGGGACTTCTGTTCCAGAACTTCTAAGTATCCCTGAATCTTCGGATCCTGAATCTTTTCCCTTTTTATAAGATCCACATAGTTTATGATGGATGTAAGAGGAGTCTTAATATCGTGGGACACATTGGTGATTAAGTCCGCCTTTAAGCGCTCGCTCCGTACCTTTTCCTGGAGTGCGGTTTCCAGTCCGGTGCTGATGTGATTGATGTTTTCAGCCAGTTCCCGTTCTTTTCCGTTAAATGTCAGGGTATCGATCTTATAAGTGGTGTCCCCTCTGGAAATATTAAAAAGGGCCTCATTGATCTGATCCGTTTCCCATGCATTTTTGTACATCTGATGGAAGATCCAGAAATCCAGGCTGAAAAGCAGCAAAGCAACCACCCCCATAAGGATCCGGGACTCTAAGCTTTTATAGGTAAATAAAAGGAAGGCAAAGGCCATTGTCATGGCAATGTTAAAGACCAGGAACAGTGCATATGAAAGCATGATCCGTGTGGTAAAGCGGTGGTTTTTAAAATACAGGGACAAGTTTTTAAGTCCCCGGTAAATAAGGCTTCCGGTCCAGAGATTTCCTGCTTTATACCGTTTTAAAAGGCTTAAAGCAGCGGACAGTCCTGCTGCGTAATAAATGAGGACCCGAAGGGCCAGCTCTGCGTAATCCCATTGGTCAACGGCAAAGAAGAGGTGGATAATCTTATATGCCAGCTTGTTAGCAAGTAACAGGGCAAGGATGGAAGCCCCGAAATACAGGAGCAGACAGCTTTCTGCAGGGAGCCGGTCGACCCGTCTCAGAGGGCCGCGGCCTTGTTCCTTGTCAGGCAGGCCGGTCAGGCTTACCAGAGCGTACAGGGTAGCCATGCAGCCCAGAATTCCCAGACACAGGCTGATCATTCCGGTGATAAATAACAGGCGCATGCGATCATAAGAAGCGGAAGCCAGGGCGTAAGCATCCCTATAGGGGTAAGAAGTATCCACGGCTACTGTCATATGATAATTGCCGTTGTTATAAGGATTCATCTTTTCCAGCAGGGAAGAAACATTCTTGGGAACTGTGGTTAAGTTGGAATCCACGTAAAGTGCCTCTCCTGTTACGTAAAGGTATCTTCCCATGGTCTTAAAGTCATTGATGGTTTTGCCGGAAACGTTGCTGTATAGCTTATAATCCTCCTCAGTATTCTGATAGAGAATTTCAAACTTTAAATTACTGGGGTTCTGGATATAACGGTAATAAAAAGAATAGTAGTTGCCCAGGTGGGTCAGCACCTCATAGGCCAGCTGGTCCATGGTGAGAAATGCTTCTCCAGGCTCCGTTATCTTAAAATCCGGTTCATAGGCTCTGTAATCCACCCGTACATACGAATCAGAGTCATCCGCAGACGGCTGCCCTCCGCTTACCTTAAACTGCTCATTCAGATAATAGCCCAGGGATTTAGCCCTTCGTATCATCTCATCCACCGTGTATTCCTTTGTAGTTCCCGGTCCTTCCAAGACCCGGACAATGGGCTTTGAATAGTCAAGCTTTCCGTTGGTCTCAAATACTTCCTTATATTTTACATAATTAAAAATATCATCGATATCAGATTTAATCTGACGGGTGAATTCGGGCGTGTCCTCATAGGTTTCATGGTTGATCCAGCGGATTCCCTCTCCGTAGTGGGAATTGCTGTACATGATGGAAACGCCGACGACGACAAGAAGGGAGAAGAGCATGTGCATTAGGGCAGCAAAATCTTTTCTTTTTTTCATAAACGCTCCTATTGTTTCTCAATCTTATAGCCAACGCCCCATACCACTTTTAAATAGCGTGGTTCTCTTGGGTTAATTTCGATCTTTTCCCGGATGTGCCGGATGTGTACAGCCACGGTGTTATCGGCGCCGATGGCTTCTTCATTCCAGATCTGCTCGTAGATCTCGTCAATGGAAAATACCTTTCCCTCATTCTTAACCAGAAGCAGAAGGATGTTGTATTCAATGGGGGTCAGTTTAATCAGTTCCCCTTCTACAAAAACCTCCTTATTGTCGTCATTAATGGCCAGACCTCCGCATTTATACACCTGTCCGGCCGGCTGCTGGTTCATATTGCCAAGCTGGGTATAGCGGCGCATCTGTGATTTTACCCTTGCAACCAGTTCCAGCGGATTAAATGGCTTGGTGATATAATCGTCTGCCCCGATGTTTAGTCCCAGGATCTTATCCGTGTCTTCGGATTTGGCGGAAAGGATGATGATGGGGATACTGCTTGTCTCACGGACCTTTAAAGTAGTCCGGATCCCGTCAAGACCCGGCATCATCACATCCAGAATCATTAAATCTATTTCATGTTCTTCCAAAAGCTTTAGGGCATCGTAGCCGTCATAGGCCTTAATCACATGAAACCCTTCTCCTGTTAAATATATATCAATTGCTTCTACGATTTGTTTGTCATCATCACATACTAAAATATTCTGCATACGAAAACCTCCTTTTTCAATATTATACAACGAAGGCTGTAAAAAAGCACATTACATTTTTATGAACCTCGGAATCCCTTTATTTATGCGTGTTTAAAGGCTGCTATCTTTTCATATGACTGCATTTTGACTGTATTATAGTATGACTCCAGTTTATCCACTTTTACATCCGTGTATCCAAAATGAGTGTAAGTGTCCAGGGTGGTTTTTATATCATCGTGTCCTAAGAGATATTGTGCCTGCTTAATATCCACTCCAGCTTTGTAAAGATCGCTTGCGTAGGTATGCCGGAAGATGTGCGCGGTGATATCACTTGGCAACGGTGTTTTTGATACGGCTTGCAGTTTCTGAAGGATTTGATTCCATCGTCGNNGGTAAGAGAAAATCTATGTAAAACCGTTCAGCATTGCGAGTGCTGGGCGGTTTTTGCTATATTATTTAGTGTGTACTAATTAATTGAGATTTGCGATAGCGTAGTCCGCTTCTTCTTGTGTGAATTTTTCTCCATGCACAGAAGTGAGCTGGTCATGAATGGCTGCAGGTGACATACTCATACTTCCCTGGTAGTCCTTGGCCTTTTCTAATGCATTTGCATTCCAATCAGCTTCAACGTGATCAATAGCATATTGTGCCTCTTCCGGTGTAAACCCTTCTCCGTGTTCTGATATCAATTGATCGTATATTCCCGCTTTCGACATATGCATTGTATCGCTGTATGATTTTGCTTTATTCAGTGCGTTTACGTTCCAATCCATTTCAACGCTATCAATTGCGTACTGAGCGGCTTCTGGAGAAAATCTTTCACCGTATTCTGATACTAATTGATTATAAATTCCAGCTTTAGACATGTGCATAGCATCGCCGTAAGTCTTAGCTTTTTTAAGTGCGGATTTGTATTCGGTAGGTATGGACGTATTTTCTATGCTTGCTACTGCCGCGGTTGTTTCGGCAATTCCGTNNTTGTTGTGGTTTCTGTTGCGACTTCCATGGTCTTATTACCAGAACCGCCTCCTGCAGCTGCACCGATTATGCCAATTACAATAACTGCTGCAACAGTAATTAAGCAACCTTTTCCTTTCTGATTTTTTCGGCATTGCGGGCAGACTTTAGCTCCATAAGGAATTTCTGTCTTGCAGTGTTTGCAAATTTTTGTTGTTGGTTTTTCTTTTCCCATACTCTTTTCCCCTTTTCTATAGTTTGATTTATTAAAACGCCATAGGCTATTTTAATTCTTTAATATCTAGACAAAGCTTGTTACATAGCCAATTCTACAGAATTAGCGTCTTTCTTATTAAAGTCATCGTTAGCGATATGTAAGAGAGCGTGCTGGTATGCGAGCATTTGCCGCTCCTGGTTCAGTCTTGAATTTAATACAATAGTAAAGCTACAATCACAATTAGAGATCACTTGTTCTTCAACTCCACTATTCATATCTAAAAAAATACCCACATCGCTTCAGTAAGCAAAGGATTGTTCATTCACATCAACACCCTTCATCATTATGTTTTTCTTCCTGCTGTTTCAGAGACTGCATAAAGTCTATGTGTGCTTTTAGTCTTTCGGGTGACAAGTCTCTTGCTGCATGGAATAATGACCGCAGATCAGGATTCTCAAAAATTTCCTGGGCTATTTCACGGGTTTCTTCATTAGCATAGTAATGCTCTTTATTATCTCTATCTACGGTTCCATTCATAAGATAATCTACTGTGACCCCTAAACGGTTAGCTAATTGTTGTATTTTCGTAGCATTAGGCGTGCTTTTTCCAAGTTTGCTGATATATCCCTTGCCAAAGTCAAGTTCTTGTTCAAGCTGGTTCATTGAAATATTATTTTTCTTGCATAATTCTTTGATACGCTCTTTTAAGTCCATTTTGCGCTCCTTTAAAAACCGCAAAAAAAATCCTTGACATCCTGAAATAATCGCATAATAATAGCGATGAAAAATGTCTGGAAATTTTTAGTAATTTTGATTAACAGCCTAATTATAGAATATTTTCAGAAGTAAGTCAATATATTTTGGCGATTTTTTCAGAACTAAAAATGGAGGTGATACTACGAAACAAGAAGAGAATCAAATAATGGTATACGATAATGTTTGTGCTGCTGCTAAAAGATTTAATGTAAAGATGTTTTTATTATAAATGCGATTGAGAGACGGTTATTCCCGTCTCTTTTTTAATACATAAAAACAAACACAAGTGAGGTGGTGAGGCTTGGCAAGAGCACTTGTCGGAAGATGGAGGCTTTTCTTTTATCAGAACTGGTGGTATGATGGAAGAAAATGGGAGGAGTAATAACAATGGGAAAAACAGATAAAGAATTAATAGTGGAAATAGTATGCAGCTAAATTGATACTTGGTGTGACTCAATATATTATATTCCAGTAAAGAACAATTACCTGGCTTTATGAGGTAGTGTATAATGCAATAGAAGGCTTAGGTAAAGTAGATTAATGATTAAAATATTTGTGTTAAATATGGAGGGGATTGTATGAAACAAATAAAAAGAATATTTTATATGACAACGATACTATCAACTAGTTTTACCATAACATCATTTGCAAATCGTTATAATCCAGAAGCTCAAGTTGGACCATTGACAGAAGAAGATATACAAAATATTAATGCAGATCTGGCAGAACAGAATTATTTAGATAATCAGCCATCTATAGAATATGATGAGAATACGGATTGTTACTATGAAGACACTTATCCAAAAGCAAAGCCTGGAAGCTGGATGAGTAATGATATTGGAAAATGGTATCAGTTGGAAAATGGAAGTTATTATAAAAATGGCTGGGTTAGAATTGACGGAAAACGTTATTTTTTTGATGAAAACGGATATATGAAAATTGGTTGGATTCAAGTAGGAAACAACTGGTACTATACTAATGATACAGGAGTCATGGTAACAGGAGAACGCCGGATAGATGGGGTAACTTATAATTTTAATGCATATGGAATTATGAAAAATTAAAGGATAGATTTGATTATATTGAGAGATAGCTTTAGCTGTCTCTTTTTCTATACCCAAAATGACGAAAGGAGTGAGAGTGAATGGCATTAACGGCCAAACAGAAAGTATTTGCAGATGAGTACCTGATTGATCTTAACGCCACTAGGGCTTACAAGGTAGCATATCAATGTCAAGAAAGATGAAACGGCCAAAGCAGCCGCAAGTAGAATGTTAACTAATGTTAACGTTGCGGCTTATGTCGGAATGCAAATAGCCTGGGAATTGAAATGTGTGTAAGATATAGCAGCGGAAATCTGGCAGACACAAGCCGGGACTGGTATTTTGAGGAGGCTACAGTACAGAAGGCTATAGAGCTGACCAAGGAGCTGATGGCGAAATATAATATACATGCGGACTGGGTGATCCGTCATCATGATGTAACGGGGAA
>DJBG01000051.1 GCA_002429965.1 Hungatella sp. UBA5982 | reverse complement strand
TATCCTTTCATTGTAATGCTTTAAATAATAGGCGTGTTCCCAAACATCGATGGTAAGTACCGGGCAAAGATTTTGGACAATAGGGGTATCCTGATTAGCCGTAGTTATGATTTTAAGTTTGCCGCTTTGGTCCACGGTCAGCCACGCATATCCGGAACCAAAAACGGACATCGCCTTTTCTTCAAATTCATGGTAAAAAGCTTCCTCACATCCAAACTCTTTCACAAGAGCATCATGGAGCTTTCCGGCCTTACAGCGTGTATCAGAGTCTGACATGCCATTAAAATAGAAGATATGATTGTAAACGCCGCCGCCGTTATTCCTGATGGACTTCTGAACATCTTTTTTAAGACAGTCCGCATTGCAGATCAGCTTTTCCAGTGGCCAATCCTGCAGGTCCGGACAGTCTTTAAGAGTTGCGTTAAGGTTATTCACATAGGTTTGCAGGTGCCTGTCATGATGGAGACACATTGTCAATGCGTCTATGCATGGCCCCAGCGCATCGTAAGCATAAGGAAGGGGCGGATTTACAAATGGGTAATGCTCGTTCATTCGATATTTCCCTTTTTCGTTCTTTTGTATAAATATATTCAGAAAATATGGGCATGTGAGGGTTATAAGCCTTTTATTATTTTTTATTTACATGTTTGTCTGAAAAATTACCATTTATTTCTGTGATGCAGCAGTCATGGATTGTATCGAAAATCACAAAAAACGCTTTACTTATGGCATCAATACTATAAAAAACTCTTTAAAATGGAAAAGTTTAGAAAATTATAAGAATTTTATACTTAAAAAAGTCATATCAGACCGTTATAATAAAGAAAAAAGAAGTGGCACCAAGTACAGGNNATATATTTAAGAGCAATGTGGAAGAAACAGGCGGAGCAGAGGAAATGGAGCCAATGGAGCCAATGTCTGATGAAACGTTTGATAAAGAGCTGCAAAACCTGATGGAGGAGGAGAAGAACGGAAAAAAGAAGAAGAAAGGTCCTCGGAAAAAATGGAGCAGGAAGAGGAAAATCATAACCATTGGGGCGGCGGCCATTGGGGCCTTTTTTATTGCCTTTAGGGTTCTGGCAGGAGGCGGCAGCGCAGCATTGCCGGTAACTGTTTCGCCTCTGGCAAAGGGAGAGGTGGTTGAAATGCTTTCGGTCAGCGGACCTGTCCAGGGAACGGACAGCGTAGAAGTGGTATCCAACCTTCACGCGGAAATCCTGGAGCTTCCGGTAAAAGAAGGAGACAGGGTGGAAAAAGGGCAGGTTTTGGCAGTGCTTGATGACAAGGATGCTAAAAAGGAAGTGGACATTGCCCAAAATGCCTATGATCTTGCTGTCAGCACCTATCAGGATAAGCAGCTGGAAGCAGAGAACGGATATGCAAAGGCAAAGCAGGATTATGATGCAGCCAAGGCCAATTATAACCGGACACTGGCTCTTTTCCAGGGAGGAAGTGCTTCCCAGGTGGAGCTTGAAACTGCTTCTAATACTATGAATGACGCACAGAGAGAAATAAGTACATACACGTTAAAGAACGGAAGACCTGTGGCAAATGAGTCCTATGCCCTGCAGATCGAGAAAGAGGCTTTTGAACTGGAACAGAAGAAGGAAGCGCTTAATAATACAAGGGTTAACAGCCCTATTGCAGGAACCGTTGTAAGGGTCAACTGCAAGGTGGGCCGTTTTGCGGATAAAACCGATGATGACAAACCTATGTTTATCATCAATAATCTGGATGTGCTGGAGATGAGGATCAATGTGAGTGAGTATTCCATCGGAAAGGTTGCCATAGGACAGCCGGTGGAAATCAGCGCCGATATTTTAAACGGTGAAACCGCAAGAGGCGAGGTAACCGCCATTTCTCCAACCGGAGAGGAAAAGGGAAATGGTTCCACGGAAAGAGTCATTCCCACCACCATACGGATTATAGACCAGAATACCAAACTGATCGCAGGCATTACCGCTAAGGCGAAGATTGAACTTCAAAAGGCGGAGAATGTATGGGTTGTCCCGATTTCCGCTGTTATCCAACAGCCGGATGGCAGCACGGCCATCGCTTGTGTAAAGGAGAATACCGTAACATTCATTCCTGTGAAAACCGGGGTGGAAAGTGACATTCAGGCAGAAATTATTCCAGAGAATGAAGAGGCCTTAACAGAAGGGTTGCAGGTGATTGACGCTCCGTCCTCCATGCTTACAGAAGGAATGACAGTAACCGTGGCTACACCGGTACAATAAGGGGGAGGCAGTATGTGGAAAAAGAAAGATAAGCTTCCCGCCTGCGTGACAGAGAATGTCAGGGAAGACTTGATAAAGCTGGTGGATGTTGTAAAGGTTTATGATACCGGTTCTATTAAGGTGCTGGGTTTAAAGCGGGTGAACTTAACCATAAAGCGAGGAGAATTTGTAGCCATTATGGGTCAGTCCGGCTCGGGAAAATCAACGCTTATGAATATCTTAGGCTGCCTTGACCGGCCCACCATGGGGCATTTTTATCTTGACGGAATTGATACGGCAGAGCTTTCTGCTGATGACTTATCGGCGATCAGGAACCGTAAGATAGGATTTGTATTCCAGTCCTTTAACTTAATCTCTAGGACTTCTGCATTAAAGAATGTAGAGCTCCCCATGACCTATGCCCATATTTCCAGAAAAGCAAGGGAAGATCGTGCCTTAAAGCTTTTGGAACGGGTGGGGCTTGGAAAACGGTATGAACATATGCCGAATGAACTATCCGGCGGACAGCGGCAGAGAGTGGCTATTGCCAGGGCACTGGCCAATGAGCCTCCTCTGATTATGGCTGACGAGCCNNACCTGGATACCGCATCTTCGGTTGAAATTATGGGGCTGTTTTCCCAGCTTCACAGGGAAGGCGCCACTGTGGTGCTGGTAACCCATGAAGAGAATATTGCGGCATTTGCAGGGAGGATCATACGGTTCCGGGATGGAGAGCTGGTCAGCGATTTGCCTAATGTTCCCAAAAATCAGGTACAGGAAGAAGACGTAAAAATGGAGAAAGAGGAGGCGCCATGCTGATAGAAAATATGAGTATGGCGCTTCACGCCATACGGTCTAATAAAATGAGATCCTTTTTGACCATGCTGGGAATCATCATTGGCATTGGAGCAGTGATCGCTATTGTATCTGTAGGAGACAGCATGAGAAACCTGTTTTCCGATGCCTATAAGGATGTGGGCTATAACCGGGCAGTCATCATAGTATCCTGGGATGTAACAGATTTCCGAATGACGGATTATTTTACCAGAGATGAGATGGACCGTGTCAGGGAAGTGTACCAGGATAAAATCCAGTATATTGACAGCGATGCCAGCACCGAGGCAGACGCCGTCAATGGGCGCAGAAAGGTAAAGTATCAGTTCCAGGGAATTGACTCTAATTATAGCGACGTGCAGTCATTGGATATTATTTACGGAAGGGCCTTAAATGCGGCGGATGTAAAAGGAGCGGTAAATCACGTGGTTCTGGAAGATAAAGGAGCGGTGCAGCTGTTCGGTACGGCTGACTGCGTGGGCAGGACCTTCCGCATGACGATAAATAAGGATACTCAGGAATATATGGTTGTGGGGGTCTATCATAAGGATATCTCACCCATGATGGCCATGCTTTTAGGAAATGGGCAGACCCAGTCAGGGTTTCTGCCATATACGGTACTTACAAAATCCAATGATTTGTTTCAGGATTTAAATTTTTACGTCAGAGATGGAGTGGATGTGAAAGCATTCCTGGCAGAACTCACCCGGTATGTGGCAAAATTAAAGGGCCGTCCGGAATCGGAGATCCGGACCATGTCAGTGGTAGATCAAATGGGGAGCGTGGATACCGGCCTTTCCGCCATGGCGGCAGCCGTGGGAGGAATTGCTGCCATTTCTTTGCTGGTTGGCGGAATCGGAATCATGAATATTATGATGGTTTCTGTTACGGAGCGGACGAGGGAGATCGGGATCCGGAAGGCCCTTGGTGCGAGGACAAAAGACATCATGATCCAGTTTTTGACGGAATCCGCTTTTATGTCGGCCTGTGGAGGGATTATCGGCATCTTTCTTGGAGTGGCTCTCGTTAAAGCGGGGGGAGCTGCCTTTCAGATGACCGTGGTCATCAGGCCCTCTGTGGTGATCATGGCAGTTGGTTTTTCGGCTCTTGTAGGTATTTTCTTTGGTCTTTATCCAGCTTCCAGGGCAGCTAAAAAGGATCCTATCGAAGCTTTAAGATATGAATAGGAAGGAGGAACATCATGCTGCTGGAAAATATGAATATGGCAATTCATGCCATTAAGGCAAATAAGNNCTGACCATGCTAGGGATCATCATAGGCATTGGCTCTGTCATTGCCATCGTGTCCATTGGTGATACCATGCGTTTTATGGTATCCGATCTTTATAAAAATGTGGGAGTAACCCTGGCCTATGTCTACGTCTGGCCAAAGGACGGCGAGGATATGAGGGAAAGCGATTACTTTTCTCTTGATGAAATAGATCGGCTGAAAGAGGTGTTCGGAGATGAGATCACCTACATTGACAGCAATGCCAGAACAAGTGCAGAAGCCGTTTTTGGGCGCAATAAGGTCAAGTACCAGTTTGAAGGAATTCTTTCTAATTATCATCAGGTACAGAAGATCAATATCATATACGGCCGTAATATAAACGAAGCCGATGTAAGAGGAAGAAAGAATAATGTTGTACTGGAGGCAAAGGGGGCAAAGGATCTTTTTGGCACGGAAAATTGCGTGGGAAAATCATTCCGTACCACAATTTATGGCAATACGGACGATTACAATGTAGTTGGAGTCTACAGGGCGGATCAGAATCCTTTTGAGGCGATGATGGCGGGAACCAGTGATACCAGGGCTGGATATGTGCCGGATTCCTTATTAACCTGGCCCAATGACAATATTTACAGTCTGCGCCTCTATGCAAGAGAAGGAACGGATATGAATGCGTTTTCTGACAGTTTTACTTCTTATTTGGCAAAGACCAAGATGCGGAACAAGGAAGATGTCACTTTCTACTCTGTTTCCAGTGAAATGGGAAGTGCGGATTCCATAATGGGGGGCTTATCTGCTGCTGTGGGAGGAATCGCAGCCATCTCACTTTTAGTTGGCGGAATCGGAATCATGAACATCATGCTGGTATCCGTTACGGAACGGACCCGGGAAATCGGGATACGTAAAGCTCTAGGTGCTAAAACAAGGGATGTCCTGATCCAGTTTTTGACCGAATCAGCCATTCTTTCCGCCCTGGGAGGAATCCTGGGCGTTGTAGCCGGCGGGGGCCTTGTGCTGGCAGGAGGAGCGCTGTTTGGCATGAAGGTGGTCATAAAGCCGGAGGTCATCTTTGTGGCGGTGGGATTTTCAGCTTTGGTAGGCTTGTTTTTTGGTATTTATCCGGCTTCCAAGGCGGCAAAGGCAGATCCTATTGACGCCCTGAGGTATGAATAAAGGATAGCAGAATATTTGACCTGTTACAGGTTGGAGAGTCATGTGGATGCAGACTTTCCAACCTGTTTTTATTCCTTTACCCCTTCTAAAAATCCCTGAAACTCATGAAAATATGTTTCCTCTATTTTTTTCATCCATACCGTGACCCTTTCATCAGACAGCCGGAGCAGGAAATGGATCGAACCCACGCATTCTCCTGCTATCTGGACCGGAAGATACAGGGTATCGGGGCCAGCCCACATTCCCTGCACGGCTATTCTCTGTTTATATTCTTCCAGAATGCTGATTGTCTGGGTATGAAAAGAGTATGGAATATGGAAGGCAGAGTCCGGGCCGGAAAGGGCGAGTGCACCCTCTGCCGGACCAAAGGAGAGGGAAAGCCTGGAAAAGCCGCCTGGATTCGCAAAAAGCCGGTAAGAGGCATCCCAGGACCGGGGACCTTCCGGATTCCATATCTGTTCCGGCTGGTCCAGGATTTTTTTAACAGCATCATGGATTAGATCNNTTCTGATTTCCGCCTTTCATATTTTGTGTATCTGCCGTGACAACGAAAACCAGATCCAGATCAGGGTAGAAGAGAACATACTGGCCTCCCATGCCGTACATGGCAAATCCATTCCGTATGCGCCAGAACTGATATCCGTATCCCTGCTGTTCATCTGTAGTCTGACCAAAATGAATGGTAGGGACTTTAAATGAAACTGCCTCTCTTATATAATCTGCAAATTTCCCCGTTCCCTTTTTTAGGGTATCCATACAGAACCGGCCCAGCTTTAATAAGTCCGTGGGGCGGGCCATAAGGCCGGAGCCTCCCATTTCCGAGCCAAAGGGATCTAAGATGATGTAGGCCTCTTTGGAAAAACCGGTTTTATCCAGACATTTCTCCCTTAGGTAATCCAGGACCCCTTTTCCTGTAAGCTTTTTTACAAGAGCAGCCAGGGTATGGCTGGAAGAGGTGTCATAAAGGAATATCTGACCGCTTCTATGTGAGGGGGGCGTGGTGAAGAAACTTTCCACCCAGTTTTTGCTTGTATCCGCTTTGTAAGTAGTGGAGGAGTGGCAGGTTTCCATGGAAAGCATATGGCGTATGGTCATCTCTTTCAGCCAGGGATGAATTTCCCCACAGGAACAGTATTCCGGAAAGTAATCCGCGATCCTGTCATCCAGAGAAAGTCTCCCATCTGCATAAAGGAAGCCCGTGGCAAGGGAACAGAGGCTTTTTGTAATGGAAAACATGCGGTGAAGGTCCATGGCAGTATATGGGGCTTCATAGGCCTCCTTCAAAAGCGTGCCTCCCTGTTCGGCGAGAAAGCTGTGGATGGGCAGCCCGCTTTCCTTAAGCCGGAGCCAAAGGGCTTCTGTAATTTCCGGAATATTCTTAAATCTGCTGTTTTGCATTGACTTTATCCCTCATTTCCTTTGGTGATATACCAAAATTCTTTTTAAATACGCGCCGGAAGGAGGCGGCATTATTATATCCAAGATACTGGTAAAGGACAGACAGGCTAGTATCAGATTCCAAGATCATTTCCTTGGCCTTAGCCATGCGCAGCCGCTCTAAGTAGGTGGAAAAGTTCTCTGATACCTCTTTTTTAAACAGATAACTGAAATAATTTTCTGAAATTCCGAACTCATCGGAAATTTTTGTCAAGCACAAATTTGGATCATGATAGTTGCTGTTTATGTATTCCTGTATTTTAAGAATCAGCTCATTTCCTTCGGAACCACATACGTCACACAGTTGGATTGCAATGGTTTTTAAGCTGTCCAGACTCATTTCACCTTCAAACTGCTTGTCGATCATATCCAAAAGCTTTAATTTTTCAGGCGCCAGCCCATCCGCGATGATGTTGTGCCTCTTTTTAAAAATAGTAGCGCGTACATCAGAGATCAGCCAGCGCTGCTGGGTGTAGGAAAGATTTCTTTTTCCGGTATTTTCATTCTTGATGAGCTTGAACAGTTCACGGATCTGATCCTTGTTTCTTATAGAAATAAAACCGCTTAACTGGACGGAAAGGCTTTCCGGGTAGTAATAGACATCACTGGAATGAGTGAAATCACAGCTTAAAATATATTTTTCTACCGTGGTAATGGATTTCGCTTCCTTAGCCTGCTGGTAAGATTTCCAAGTGTAGGAGATGAAACTGTTTCTGCCGCCTAAGCCGCCGCTGATCCAGATTCCGTAATTTTCCAGAAGCTCTTTATGCAGGGCAATAAAAATATCCTTGTCCCGGCTGATGACCTGCGCGGGGGGCACAGATTTGTCGGAGGCAATCAAAATGGCAAATACCCGGTCGGACGGTTTGTAAATATACCCGGTGTCAGGATAGTAGCGGTGCAGGGCCTCCCTTACCAGCATGTCATAGTTCTGGAGGCATAGCTCCAGATCATTGGAGAGGATCATAGTATCCTCGGAGGGGGATACTTCGGTGTATAGAACGTGGAATTTAGTATCCGGCCGGTCCAGGGAAAGCTCACCTATGATGTACTGCATCTCATCATTGGTGGTGATGCTTCCCTCCATGATCCTTCTCATGTAGGATTCAACGACCACAGGCTTCTGTTTCTCCACCAGAAGGTTTAAAGAGGTGGCCATGGATTCCTTTACGGTCAGCTCATTTGCAAGCTGGGTCAGGCAGCGGCTGCCGAAGGAGGAAAAAACTCCCGCAATGATTCCGCCCAGACATAAGGACGCAATGGTAATGGCCGTAAAAAAGCGCTGGTAAGGGAGAATAGAGTAATAAGCCTTGTCCGCAGGCTGGACCAGATAGTAGGTCCAATTATTATAAGAAGAGGCAACCGTGGTCACNNTCCGGACAGAAGGAACGCCTGGGAACCGTTCTTGTCGTAAGCTACTAAGTACCCTTCTCCGTATAAGTTCATGTCTGAAAAATACGCTGTGATCAGATCGTAGTCGAATTCATAACACAGGACAGAATCCGCTCCTGCTTTAAGAACTGAGGCGGAGAGAGGCTGTATGTAGAGAAAGCTCCTGGCTGTACTCTGCAAATGTCCGAAGGGAATGAATCTGTTCCAAAACCCGCTGTTTAAAAGGGCGTCAGAAAACTGTTTGGGCTCGATCTGATACGTTGTGTTATGCCGGATATAAAAATCGTAATCCGAAAACAGGGTGGAAGAAATTGCGTATTTGGAGTTTTTCATATAAATAAAAGAATTACTGATAGGAAGCAGCAGCTCAACCGGAGTGATGGATTTTAAACTGAGCTGGGTCTTATAGGCCAGGTGGTAAAAATCGGGCTCTTCATCTCCTGTGAGATGGGAAAGATCATTAAACAGGAGATTGGAAGAGGTCTGTCTCGCCGCCGCATTCATCAGCTTCATGGTGTAATCCAGCTGGGTGACAGAGGAAGAGAGGGTGAGCCGGTTCTGTTTGTTGATACCGTTTTTGACCTGACAGCAGGAAATGTAGTACAGGATTACTCCGATAATAAGAATTATTGCCAGTATCATAATGTAGGACAACATCAGCTGATTTTTAAATGGGATGCCATTGTTTTGTTTTTTCATGTTTACCATTCCTTTTTCCATATGAGGAAATTATAGTATGAATTATTATCAAAAGCAACAAATTGGAATAACAGGGTAAAATCTGCACACTGATAGTAAAAAATGTATTCAAAAACAGCCTGTAATTTAGCATATCATTCATTTCACGGCGCAGGAAAAAGGTAAAAACATATCAATTGCACAATGAAAAAATGAAAAACGTTCCGGAATAGAAAAAAGTGTACAATGACATGTAAAATTGAGCGTTGATATTGGGGGTGGCAGATGCTATCATGGCAATGCGAAAAATATTCGCACCAAAAATAAACTCTTATGGGAGGTATGAAATGAGATTTAAGAATATGCTTGCAGCTGGAATGGCCGTGACAATGGCGGCCTCTGTCATCTTAAGCGGATGCTCTGCAAAGACTGCAGAAGCACCAACCACCGGTTCCGGCTCAGCGATCGGTGAGACAACAGCGGAAAATGAAATCAAAAAGCCGGAAAAGATTACCGTTTTAGTAGACGGAACGGTTACTACCAAGATTAACAACAGAGATGCCTTTGAGAAGAGATGGGAGGAGCTTACCGGTATTGATCTGGAGTTTATACAGCCGGATCATGATGCCTATTATGATGTAGTTGGACAGACCTTTGCTTCGGGTCCAGATAACTGGCCGGATGCGATCATTCTGTCTTCTTCCTATTATACCGGATATGCGCAGGAGGGTGCGTTGTGGGACATGACAGATACCTGGGATAATTCCGGGTTAAAGGCCTCCGGACGTGTGACAGGTGAAGATGTGATTGATAATATGAAGATTGACGGACACTTATATGGCCTCCCGGTTACCAGAGGAAATGGCTGCATCACCTATGTAAAGAAAGCATGGCTGGATAACTGTGGTTTAGAGGTTCCTGAAACCTATGACGAGTATTGGAACATGCTGAAGGAGTTTACAGAGGGCGACCCGGATGGAAATGGATTCAATGGGGATACCTACGGTGTTTCCGCACCAGGAATCGTTGGAACGGAGGCTCCCTTTATAAATTATCTGCCTGAATTTTACCAGGATGCATATCCAGCCTTTATAAAGGGAGAGGACGGCGTATGGTACGACGGTTTTACAAAAGATAACTTTAAGGAAGCCCTGACAAGGCTGAGGGAAGGCTATGCAGCCGGCTATATCGATAAGGAAACCCTGACCAACGGAAGCAAGGATTGCCGCAATAAATTTTATGAGGATAAGTTTGGTGTGTTTACTTACTGGGCAGGTACATGGGCAACCAATTTAAAGAGCAATCTGGAGAAAAACGGAAAAGACGGCGAGCTGGTTGCATTAAAACCTCTTAAGGAAACAGGTACATATATAGAGAGAATTCCACCTGTATGGGCAATCACAACCGCCTGTGAGAATCCGGAAGGCGTGTACAAGTATCTCATCGAATCCATGCTGGATGGAGGAGATATGCAGACCCTGTGGACCTACGGTGTGGAAGACATCCAATGGTCAACAAAGGCAGAGACGGTGCTGGACAATACATATGGGGAAGGCGTGTTCCATTTAAAGGAAAGCCTGGAGTTTCCAGGTACCCAGTATACAAAACAGCACATGGATCCCATGCTCTCCATTACGAAATGGGAGAATAATCCCGGTAAAGATACTGTGGAGGAATCAGCTAAAGAATCCCAATCCATGTTCAATAAAAACTGCCGCCAGGCCCAGATCGTTCCTTCCACTGATGTGATGGCAACCTACAACGGAGATTTGACCACGTTAAAGAACTCCATCATTGCAGACGTTGTTGTCCAGGGAATCTCCATCGAGGATGGTTATAAGCGCTTTGAGGCTGAAAATGGGGCAAAATGGTCCCAGATGATCGTTGATTCCTTAAATGAACAGACATCTGCAAAATAGTTCAGGAAGGTAGAGTATGAGTAAAATAAAGAGAAGGCCTGCAGCAAATGCTGCAGGCGAAAATAAACGCCCTTTGCTTGTTTCGATTTATTATTACAGAGGATTTTACATGATGTTTCTCCCTGTTCTTGTTTTTGCAGTGATCTTTCATTATCTTCCCATGTTCGGAATCCGGCTTGCTTTCTATTCCTACAAAGGCATCAAGGATCCCTTATTCATAGGCCTGGCAAATTTTGAGAAGATGATTAACATGCCCGGGTTTTGGAGCGCTTTCGGCAATACCATAACCTTAAGTGTTACCAAGCTGCTGTTAAATACTTTCATGGGAGTCGTGCTTTCTCTTATGCTCAATGAGCTTAGGTCCTTGATTTTTAAAAAGTTTTCCCAGACGGTGGTATATCTTCCTCATTTCATGTCATGGGTGGTTACTGCCTCCGTCTTTACCTTGATTCTCTCTCCTACCAGTGCAGGACTGGTCAACTCCATATTAATGAAGCTTGGCATTGTAAACGATGGAATCTATTTTCTGGGCAACCAGAACTGGTGGCGGCCGATATTTTACATCATCAACATCTGGAAGGATACCGGCTGGGGAACGATCATCTTTATGGCGACGCTATCCGGGATCAGCCCGGAGCTTTACGAGGCTGCCTCCATGGACGGGGCAGGGCGGTGGAACCAGATGCGTTACATCACCCTGCCGGGCCTTTCCAATACCATCATCACGGTTCTGATTTTAAATCTGGCCAAAGTCATGAACTTATTTGAATCCGTATTCGTACTGCAAAATGATGCGGTTGTTCAGAAAGCGGATGTTCTTCAGACTTACNNCATTTACACACAAACATTCAATTCCGGCGCTCTTCCTGACTACGGCTATACCACGGCAGTAGGCCTGACCTCTTCATTGGTTGGCTGCTTCCTTGTCCTGATCTGCAACAAGGCAAGCCACAAGGTCCGTGGAAGAGGAATTGTATAGAGGGGAGAAAGAAATGAAAAAGAAAGCAACCGCATTTGACTATGTGCTGGTGATGATATTCGTGCTCATAAGCTTAGTTATGATTATCCCCATTTACAAAGTACTGATTGACTCCCTGGACTTAAAGACAGCTTACGGTATGAAGCTGTTTCCGGAGGAGTTTGGACTGGAGGGATACATTTCCGTATTCACAAACCCGACTCTGTACCGGCCATTCCTGGTATCCTGTCTTACCACAGTCGCCGGCACCTTTATCGGCCTTACCATTTCCACTCTGGGAGCATATGTCCTGATCCAGTGGAAGATGCCTGGCAGAAATTTTTTTGCAAACCTTCTGCTGTTTACGATGATATTTAACGGCGGCATGATCCCCACTTATCTGGTGATGAAGGGGCTTCACCTGACCAATACCCTGTTTGTGGTAATCCTTCTTCCGGCCATCAATGTTTACAATATGGTCCTGATGAGAAATTTCTTTGAAGGAATTCCGGTAAGCCTGTTTGAATCCGCGGAAATAGACGGTTGTTCCCCGATGAGGATATTCTTCGGGATTGTCCTTCCTCTTTCCAAGGCAGCTCTTACGGCCATCGGCCTGATGTATGCGGTAGGTTACTGGAACGATTACACCAATTATAAACTTTATATTACGAATGAAAACCTTTACAATTTCCAAATGAAGTTAAGGTCTGTCATAATGGGAAGTGATCTGCCAACGGCAGTTGGGGGAGCAACAGAGAATACTGTTAAAAATGCTGTAGTTATCGTAGCAATCCTGCCATTTATGATCATATATCCGTTCTGCCAGAAGTACTTTATTCAGGGTGTCAATATCGGAGCTGTAAAGGAATAACGGCCTGGCAGGGAAAGGGGCAGAATGTCTGTCCCTTTTCTCTATATTTAATAATAAGGGGGTAATAACAATGTATCAAAATCCGATCTTGTATGCAGATTATTCAGATCCGGATGTCATCCGGGTGGGAGAGGATTACTATATGGTGGCCTCTTCCTTTACCTATCTTCCAGGGGTTCCCCTTCTTCATTCCAGAGATTTAGTTCACTGGGAAATCATCAACTATTGTGTCCGCACTCTTCCCTTTGGAAAATACAACAAGCCCTCCCATGGTTCAGGAACCTGGGCTCCGTCCATCCGATTTCATGACGGGATATTCTACGTGTTCGTTCCTCTGCCGGATGAGGGGATCTTTGTGGCCCGGTCCGCAGATCCTTATGGAGAGTTTGCCTTGAATTGCCTGCATCCTGCCAAGGGCTGGATCGATCCATGCCCCTTATGGGATGACGATGGGAAAGCTTACATGGTATTTGCCTACGCAAATAGCCGCAGCGGCATCAAGCACCGGCTGGATCTGGTGGAGATCGATTCCCAATGCACAAAGCTTTTGGGAGAGCCGGTTACCATATTTGACGGAAAGCAGCTGGGGCCAACCACGGAAGGACCGAAGTTTTACAAGCACCAGGGATATTATTACATACTGATGCCTTCCGGAGGCGTAGCAGCCGGATGGCAGTCCGCTCTGCGCGCAGAAACTGTCACAGGGCCATATGAATACCGGATCGTCATGCACCAGGGAAATACAGAGGTAAATGGCCCTCATCAGGGAGGCTGGGTAACAGCGAACGACGGAAGACACTGGTTTGTCCATTTCCAGGATGTGACCGAGCTGGGGAGAATCACCCACCTTCAGCCTCTGTGCTTTCATGCAGGATGGCCCTTTATTGGAAGCGAGCAGAACGGGGATGGNNGATTGCCCAGTCCGATGATTTTTGCGGGAACTGCCTGGGACTTCAGTGGCAATGGCAGGCCAATCCGCAGGATTCCTTCTATTCCATGAATGGACATTCCGGAATCCGGCTTTCCTGTCTTGCGAACCCGGCAAGAGAAAATCTCTTATGGTATGCTCCAAACGCCATGACCCAGATTCCCCAGCAGCAGGCCTTTCCTGCGGTGACAAAGGTAAAGCTTAAGGGAAAGGAAACAGGAGATATGGCTGTTATCGGCATGATCGGCCATTCTTACGCTTACATGGGGCTGATGAAGACAGAGACCGGTAATCTGCTTGTGCTCTATTCGGGAACCGTCACACAAAAGGAATATGAGGGAGAAGCAAAGGAGATCCGGGAAGTTGCCTGCCCCTATGAGAAAGATACGGTTTATCTTAAGGTGGAAGTATTCAGGAACAAGACCTACCGGTTTTTCTGGTCTGCAGATGGGATACGCTACACATCCATAGGAGGGGCTAATCCCCTGCGCAGAGCCACCTGGACCGGAGCAAAGCTCTGTCTCTGGAGCTCAAACAAAAACAATGTAATTTCAGAGGGGTACGGAGAATATGATTTCATACACATCGAAGACAGAAGCAATTGCGAAACAGGCCTTTAAAGCAGCAAAAAAGGGGGATCAGGCGGCGGTTATCCGTCTGATCGATCACTCCTTCAATACGGAAGACTGCGATGAAGAGGGGAACAGTCTGCTTCACTATGCAGTAAAAGGGAAGAATCCGGATCTTGTAAAATATTTAGTGGAAAAATGCGGTATGGATCCTGCATGGACCAATCAGGATATGGTAACACCCTACGATCTGGCCCGGGGCATTTCTCCCATTGAGGAATACTTTCAGTCGTCCTGCGGTTTTTCTTATGAGGAATGCTACCGGAATCCGGTGCGCAGGGGAATGCATCCGGACCCCAGTATCGTACGGGTAGGGGAAGACTATTACATGGTCAACTCCAGCTTTATCTACTTTCCCAGCATTCCTATTTCCCATTCCAGGGATTTAGTCCACTGGAAGACCATCGGATATGCTGTGACGGACCGGAAATGGGCGGAGGAACACTTAGGAGAGCTGGAGGGCGGAAGGGGATTTTGGGCTCCGGATATCAGTTATCACAACGGAAGGTTCTATATCTGCTCCACCCTAAGAAGGAACGACGGTGACCCCTTTATCCAGACCCAGATGATCACCAGTTCCGGGAGTCCGGAGGGACCTTACGAAACACCGGTCATCCACAATGTACTGGGGATCGACCCCTCACTTTTTACCGATGACGACGGGAAACGGTACATGCTTTTAAACCGGGGAGCCCGGATCATGGAGATATCAGAGGATGGAAAGCAGATTCTCTCAGAGCCGTCTCTTATATGGTACGGTCATTCCGGCCATGCGCCGGAGGGGCCTCATATAATTAGAAAGGATGGGTTCTATTACTGCTTTCTTGCAGAGGGAGGAACGGGAAAGGGCCACATGATCACTGTGGCAAGGTCCAAAAGCCTGTTTGGTCCTTATGAAGACTGTCCCTATAATCCCATTTTGCAGCAAAAGGATGAGACCGGAAGCATCCAGTGCTGCGGTCACGGAAAACCAGTACAGACTCCGGATGGAAGATGGTTCATCGTGTACCTGTGTTCCCGCTTCTTAGAAGGCCGGTGGGGGATGTTAGGCAGAGAAACATGCCTGGATGAAATGACCTGGTCAACCGATGGCTGGCCAGTCATCAATCGTGGTAAAGGGCCATCCTACATGGAAGCTTTTCCGTTTCCTGCCATCTTAAGACAAAACTTTGAGGGGCAGGCGGCTGAGGTATGGCTTTCCCCCAGAACAAAAGATCCGGAAATCGTCGGGGAAAACTCGGATGGAACCATATGGATCAAGGGGGATGGGCGGGACTTAAACCAGAGGGAGTGTAAGAGCCTTTTAGTGAAGAGTCAGCCTGATTTTCGCTTTTCCGTGGAATTTGAAATGAGTTTTCCCCATGAGGGAGAAGAGGCGTTTACCTCGGACGCAGGCGTGACCCTTTATTATGATGAGAATACTTACATAAAATTCGGAGTGACAAGGGACCAGGTATTTGTATCTGAATATGTAGACGACACCTATGTAAGGACAGAAACAAAGCCATTCCGGTTTCAAAGCCCGGTAACGTTCCGGGTGGATACAAACGGACTTATAAGAACCTTTTTATTAAACAGTAAGCTTCTGTGGCAATGGACAGATGTGACCTCCATCTGTTCGGAGGGCCTGGTAAAAGGCAAGCGCTTTACAGGAGCCATGTATGGAGTGTATGTAAATGGCAGTAATCTATTATGCTGGAGACAGCACAGTGAAATTCAATAAGATATCCACCTATCCACAGACCGGGATCTCCCAGGCACTGTTATTATACTTAAAGGATTCCGTGGAAATGAAAAGCTTTGCCCAGAATGGGCGTAGTACAAAATCTTTTATTGATGAGGGACTCCTGGCTCTGATCGAAAACGAGATAAAGAAAGGAGATTATCTCTTTATCCAGTTCGGTCACAACGATGAAAAAGACGATCCGGCAAGGCATACGGATCCGGACACCACTTTTTCGGAAAACCTCATACGGTTTATTAACGCCGCAAAGGAAAAGGACGCCTGGCCAGTCCTGATCACCCCCATAGCCAGAAGGATATTTGATGAAAACGGAGTCTTCCAGCCGGGAAGCCACGGTGCGTATCCGGAGGCGGTCATGCGGACCGGAAGAAAAGCAGGTGTTCCTGTTATCGATATGACAGCGATTACGGAAAACTATCTGGCATCTCTGGGGGATCTGGCCTCTAAGGCCTACTTCATGTGGCCGAAGGACAATACCCATTTAAAGCCTGAGGGAGCAGTCCTTATGGCTGGTTTTCTCTGTGATGAGCTGCAAAAACTGGGATCTCCCTATGGGGCTATCTTAGAAAACAGGGAAGAGTATCCCGAAAATGCGGGACTTGATGTCTCCTAAGGAGCGGCTATGAAAAATTATGAAGAAATTGAACGCCGTTTTGTCCGGTGTTATCAAAAATACGGGAATCATTCCGTCATGGTTCTTCTGGGTTTTTATAAGGGCCAGTATTATAAGTTTTTATTCTCCACCTTCTTTTTTCTGATTAAGCATGCCCCCAGCCTTTTTTCGGCTCTTCTGATTGCCAATGTGATCAATGGGGCACTGGAAGGAGGTGAGGCTGGAAAACAGGCCATTTTATTAAATGTGGCGGTCTGGCTTGGGCTGCTGGTCATCCATCTGCCTGCCAACTGGTTTCATAACAAATATAAAAACAAAGTCATCCGTAAAACTGAGGCAGGCTTAAGAGGGGCTTTGGTGAGAAAGCTTCAGGAGCTTTCCATTCCCTACCATACGGAAATCCAGTCCGGACGCCTTCAGTCAAAGATTATCCGGGATGTAGAAGCGGTAGAAACCTTGTCATCCCAGCTTTTTGTAAACCTGATGAACATTATGATGAATCTGGTGATCACCCTGTCCATTACGGCGGTAAAAAACAAAATTGTCCTTTTGTTTTTCCTCATGGTGGCGCCTTTGACCTCTCTGACAGTCATTGCTTTCCGGAAGAAAATACACAGGGAAAACCGGGCATTCCGTCAGGAAATGGAAGNNTGGAGCTGGTTCCTGTAACAAGGGCTCATGCCCTGGAACAGAAGGAAGTGGAAAAGATCAAGGAGCAGCTGGAAGAAACTGCGGATAAGGGGTACCGTCTGGATATGATACAGGCTCATTTCGGCGCGGTCAGCTGGTGTGTGTTCCAGGTGTTTCAGGCTCTCTGCCTGGGCTTTTCTGGTTTCATGGCATTAAAGGGACTCATAAAGATTGGAGATGTGACCTTTTATCAGTCCAGTTTTACAACGGTTGTAAACCAATTCACTTCCCTTATAAACCTTCTTCCGATCCTGACAAAGGGACTGGAATCCGTTACCTCCATCGGTGAGATTCTGGTTTCAGACGATGTGGAACATAACGATGGAAAGACGGAAATGAAGGAGTTAAAAGGAGACTATTCTTTTCATAACGTGCAGTTTTCCTATAAGAATTCTGAAGAACAGGTGCTTGATGGCTTCCAGCTGGAAGTAAAGGCGGGAGAAACCATTGCTCTGGTAGGAGAATCCGGTTCCGGAAAGACGACCGTCCTTAACCTGATTATCGGGTTCATCACGCCCTCGGATGGAAGGCTTTTGATTGACGGCATGGATGTGAATGACATCAACTTACGAAGCTACCGGAGATTTATATCTGTNNGTGCGTTTCGGAAGAGGAGATCGGGCACGCGGTGGAAGCGGCCAACTTAAAATCAGTTATCGCAAAGCTTCCTAAGGGCCTTGACACCATGATCGGTGAGCACGGTTCCAATTTAAGCGGCGGGCAAGGGCAAAGACAAAGGATCTCCATTGCCCGGGCAATCATACGTGATCCGAGAGTTATCATATTGGATGAAGCCACTTCAGCCCTGGATACCATATCGGAAAAGGAGATTCAGGATGCCCTGGATCATCTTATTAAGGATAGAACCACCTTTATTGTGGCTCACAGGCTTTCCACGGTCAGAGGGGCAGACCGTATCGTGGTGTTAGACAAGGGGAAAATAAGAGAAGAAGGAAGCTATCAGGAGCTTATGGCCCAAAAGGGAGAATTCTACCAGATGGAACGGCTTCAAATGGCTTTGAGATGAGGATTATAAAAAAAGAAACCGGTGCCGGGACTTGCGTCCTGAACACCGGTTTGTTTACATTCTGAAGGAGTGTAAAAGCTAATAACCTGGTGAGAGTATCTTTTTCTTGATGATCGTTTTGGGGATATTAAATTTGATTTAAAATCAAATATTGTTGTTAATTAAAGTTTTTCTGTCATGAATTTTATTAGGGAAAACAAAACCATGAGAAATATATGAACCTAACAAAATAATAAAAATTCTGTATTAGGCTCGCAAAGTAAAAGGTTCTATGCTATAATAGGGTGATATCTTATGGTTTAGTGAGGAAACTATATGCTTAGTGAAGAGAAAATAAAGATCATGACCAGCCTTGCAATGTTTGAAAAACACGAAGGAAAAAGGATATTTCCCATTAACCGGTACTTTAAAAGTGATTACATCAGCAGTAAGCTGCTCCGCTCTTTTTTCAGCTATACACTGAGCTTTGTTTTATGTCTGGTTTTATGGGGATTATATGATTTGGAGCGATGGATGAATACCATGGAGCTGAAGGGCCTGACGGCGGCCGGGTTCNNGGATTGGAATCATTTATCTCATTGGGTTGATAATTTACATGGGAATCAGCGCTGCTATATATATGAAGAAGTACGAATATGCCAGCCGTGGAACTAAGGTATATTTGGCCAAATTAAAAAGGCTGGACAAGCGTTACGAGGGAAATACCAGACCTTTAAAAAGAACAAAGGGAGGACGGACATCATGATGGGCCTTCTTGTATTCAAAGAACAATTGAAAGAGTTTTATGCCAGGTTTGAGATTTATATAACGCCTGTGATCAAGTTTATATTCAGCTTTCTGGCGTTTATCCTGATGAATAAAAATATCGGCTTTATGTCAAAGCTGACGGTAGGCTATATTCCACTGGTGCTGGCTCTGGTATGCTCCTTTTTGCCCTATGGAGCCATCTCCTTTCTGGCGGCAGGCTTTATGCTTGCCCATCTGTCGGGAATTTCCATTGAAATCACTCTGGTCATGGCTGTTTTTATTTTGGTGGTAGGACTCCTTTATTATGGATTCCAGCCGGGTGACAGTTATCTGCTGGTGTTGACCCCGGTGTTTTTCCTTTTAAAAATCCCTTATGCGATCCCTCTGATCGTAGGGTTGTCAGGGAGCGTTATATCTGTGATTCCGGTAAGCTGCGGCGTATTTATTTATTATACGCTTTTATATGTGAAGCAGAATGCAGGGGTTCTGACCAATGATATGTCGGTGGATGAGGTGCTGAAATTCATGCAGCTCATGAAGAGCCTTCTGTCTAATAAGCTGATGCTTGTGATGGTTACGGCGTTTGCCCTTTCCCTTGTGGTGGTGGCGGTCACCAGGAGCTTATCCATGGATTATGCCTGGATCATCGCCATTGTGGCAGGCACCATTGCACAGCTGGGAGTAATTTTTATCGGAGATATTGCTGCGGATGTATCGGTATCGGTCATCAGGCTTCTGATGGGAATCCTGGTTTCCATCGTGATTGCAGGAATTTATACATTTTTTGTCTTTGCAGTGGATTATTCCAGGACAGAATACGTACAATTTGAAGACGATGACTATTATTATTACGTCAAGGCGGTTCCAAAGCTGACAGTCAGCGCGCCTGACGTAAAAGTTCAGAAAATCAATGCCAGAAAGCTCCAAAGGCCGCAGAGGTAGGAAGAGATAAAAGGGAGGTGGAGACAATAGCAGATTTTTTAAACGGAATGTACTCCTGGGTATCTTTCCTGCCCAGGATATCGAAAACAAACTTGGTTGAAATTATTATTATAGCCGTTCTGCTGTATGAGCTGCTGACCTGGATCATGAATACTAGGGCATGGACACTTTTAAAGGGAATCATTGTGATTCTTTTATTCTATCTCTTTGCATATGTATTCCGGCTGGATAATATTTTTTGGATTCTCAATAAAATCGCTACGCCAGCAGTGACCATGGCGATTGTGATCTTTCAGCCTGAGCTTCGGAAAGCTCTTGAGCAGCTTGGAAGCAAGAATCCCTTTACTGGGATTCTGACCTTTGATGACGGCAGGGACAATTCCAGTTTTACGGATAAAACAATCAATGAGCTGGTGAAAGCTGTTTTTGAGATGGCAAAGGTCAAGACAGGAGCGCTCATAGTAATTGAAAGAGGGGACTCCTTAAAAGAGATCGAGCGTACAGGAATAGAAGTAGGCGGAATTTTAAGCAGCCAGCTTCTTATCAATATTTTTGAGCATAATACTCCGCTGCATGACGGAGCGGTGGTAATCCGGGGAAACCGTGTGGCGGCGGCAACCTGCTATTTGCCCCTGTCTGATAATATGTCCATCAGCAAGGAACTGGGTACAAGGCACAGGGCTGCTGTAGGAGTCAGCGAAGTCAGCGACAGCATTACCATTGTGGTATCGGAAGAAACAGGGCGTGTGACGGTGGCATTGCAAGGCGGTCTTAAACGGATCGCGGATGCGGATATGCTCCGCTCGGTCCTTGCTGGTGTAAAACGGGAGGTAGAGGAAGGAAGCAGATTCAGGATTTTGAAGGGAAGGCGTAAGAATGAAGGAAAAGCTATTAAATAATCTTGGACTGAAAGTTGCGTCTCTGGTGCTAGCCTTTGCAGTATGGATGGCTGTTGTCAACATTTCCAATCCCATCATTGACGATTCCCAGGTGGTTGCGGTAGAAGTGCGCAATGAGGACGTGCTGGAGGCTGCCAATTTGACCTATGAAATTGTGGGAAAGGATGCGGTAACAGTCAGCTATCAGGTGAGAACAAGAGACCGTTCCTTAGTGAAGGCCTCGGACTTTCATGCCTATGTTGATTTAAAGGATTACAACGTGACAGGAGCTATTCCCATCACAGTAGAGATTAATAGAGATAAGGAAAATCTGGTCAGGAGTGACACCATTACGGCTAAGCCAATGGTGATCCGTATCGATACGGAAGAGCTCCAGCGCAAGAAGTTTGATCTTCAGTTCCGCACGAAAGGAACCCCGGAAGAAGGGTATGCCCTGGGCATGGTCACCTTGTCGCCGGATTCTGTGACGGTGGAAGGCCCTGAGTCCCAGATCGGCCAGATCAACCATATGGGAATAGAGATCGAAGTGGATAATGCCAATGCGGATATAAATGCAGTGGCCGCTCCTGTCTTTTACGATGCCAACGGCAACAAGCTGGACCTTGGAAATAAGGTTACTGTCAGCAGGCATGAGATCGAATATAATGTATCTGTGCTGAAGGCCAAGAGTCTTGCGATCAACTTTGAGGTTTCAGGAGTAGTGGCAAAGGGTTACCGGTATACGGGAGTGGAATGCAGCATCAAATCCGTGCCGGTGGTAGGTACCAAGTCTGTTCTTGCCTCCTTGACCACATTAGCTGTTTCCTCGGATAAGCTGAATATTGACGGTGCCACCTCTGACAAGGTGATTCAGCTGGATTTGAGCCAGTATCTGCCGCCAAGCACCTCTGTTGCAGGGGATGAATATAAGAATGTAACCGTGAAGCTGAAGGTAGAACCACTTACTACCAGAGTATTCACTTTGAATCTGAAGAATCTGGATAAGAAGGGTGCGGAAGCTGATTACGATTACAGTTTTGATAAGGAAACTTCTGATGTCACGGTAAAAGGGCTGAAGGAAGATTTAGATGCCCTGACGGAAAAGAACTTGAATGCAGTTCTTGACGTATCGGACCAGGAGGCTGGCCCCCATCCCGGAATGGTGACATTTGAGGTTTCAGGAGGGTTTGAAGTGGTTGGCTATACGCCTTTCAATGTGACGGTTGCCCATAAAGAACCTGGCCCCGGAACGGATGAAAGCACCACAGCCACTTCTGCGGAAGTTCCTGAGACACAATGATAAAGTCTTTCATTTCCTGGAAAAGGGTAAATGATGAAAGAATGGAGGGAGGGAATTCAGTATGGTCAGTGCTAAAGTTGTTATAAAGAATCCTACCGGCCTGCACTTAAGGCCGGCAGGGATTCTTTGTAAGGAAGCCATGAACTTTAATTCTTCGGTGAGTTTTCGATTTAAGAACACCACTGCCAATGCGAAAAGCGTGCTTAGCGTATTGGGTGCCTGCGTAAAAAGCGGGGATGAGATTACTTTTGTCTGTGAGGGAGCAGATGAGGAGGAAGCTCTGGCAACCATGGTCAAGGCTGTTGAAGAGGGTCTTGGCGAATAGATTAATGATCCAGTAATTAATAAGGAGGCTAATTATGTTTAAAGGAACAAGTGCATCTGCGGGAATCGGTATTGGGAAGGCCGTTAACGTGGAAGAAGCAGAGCTTAAGATCAGGAGAGAGGCAATCACGGATCCGGAGGCTGAAAAGGCCCGCTTTCATGCGGCTGTAAAACAGGCCATGGAAGAGACCGGCCTTCTGGCACAGGATCTGGCAACAAAGGTGGGAGAAAAGGAAGCGGAGATTTTAAATGGTCATTTACTGCTCCTTTCCGATCCAATGCTTACAGGTGAGATCGAAAATTCCATAACAGGGGAGAATGTTAACAGCGAATATGCGGTTGAAAATGTATGCAATACCTATGCCGACATGTTTGCATCTATGGGAGACGAGCTCATGCAGCAGAGAGCAACGGACATGCACGATATCAAAACCCGCGTGCAGAAGATACTCATGGGAGTAAGCTCTGTGGATATTTCCGCTCTACCGGAAGGAAGTGTGATCGTTGCAAGAGATTTAACGCCTTCCATGACAGCCGGGATCAATCCGGAAAAGGTAGTTGGTATTGTCACAGAACTGGGAGGAAAGACATCCCACAGCGCTATTCTTGCCAGAGCCTTGGAAATTCCTGCAGTGGTTGCCATTGAGGGATTTTTAGGTAAAGTATCTGATGGGGATGATGTGATACTGGATGGCTCTAAAGGAGTTGTCGTAGTGAATCCGGATGATTCCTTAAAGGCGGAATATGCCGCAAAGAGAGAATCCTTTCTAAAGGAAAAAAAGGAACTGGAGCAATACATCGGAAAGCCTACCGTGACAAAGGATGGCGCTTCCATTGAATTGGTAGCCAATATCGGAAAGCCTGAGGATGTGGAAAAGGTCCTTCAGTATGACGGGGAAGGGATCGGACTGTTCCGTACGGAGTTCTTATTTATGGACCGTGCGTCAATGCCCACTGAGGACGAGCAGTTTGAAGCCTATCGGAAGGTTGCGGTTTCCATGAATGGCAAACCTGTAATTATCCGTACTCTGGATATCGGAGGAGATAAGGAAATCCCATATATGGGCCTTCAAAAGGACGAAAATCCGTTTTTGGGATACAGGGCGATCCGTTTTTGCCTGGACCGGAAAGAAGATGTGTACAAGCCTCAGCTGCGGGCTCTTTTAAGAGCCAGTGCTTTCGGCAACATCCGCATCATGGTTCCTATGGTAACCTGCTTAGAGGAGTTCAGAGAAGCAAAGGCACTTATTGAAGAACTTAAGAAGGAATTAGATGAAAAGGGAATTGCCTGTAAAAAGGATATTCAGGTGGGAATCATGGTGGAAACCGCTGCTGCCTCCTTAATGGCAGATGTGTTTGCAAAGGAAGTTGATTTCTTCAGCATCGGAACCAATGACCTTACCCAGTATACCATGTCTGTAGACAGGGGTAATGATAAAGTTTCCTATCTGTATTCCCCGTTAAATCCTGCAGTTTTAAGAAGCATCCGCCATGTCATTGAATGCGGACGCAAAGAAGGGATTATGGTAGGTATGTGCGGGGAGGCTGCAAGCGATCCCATGCTCATTCCCCTGCTTCTGGCATTTGGCTTAAATGAGTTCAGCATGAGTGCATCTGCTATCTTAAACGCCAGAAAGCTGATTACCGGTTACAGCACAAAAGAATTGCAGGCAGTGGCAGATCAGGCAATGTCCTATTCCACTGTAAAAGAGGTAGAAGATTATATGAGAGAGTTCATTAGCCGTATATAGTGGACTCCAAAAGGGAAGTGCGGCTGTCGCCAGGGCGGCGGCGGCTTTTTTCCAAATAAGACGGCGTTTCTATTATTTGCCAAAGGGGATATTTTACGATGAGTGTTTATCTGATCAGCTATGGAGCGTCTTATTTATTTGCAAGAGCAGGGTTTTACTGGCTGTCCGGTATTATTTTAATCCTGGCAGCTCTTTTCCTGTACTGGCGTGATTACGGTCGAACCGAGAATATCATTCACTTAAGGGGGTTGTTTTCCCTGTTCTGGGTAGGAGGGGAAGGCATCGCCTGTTTAAAGCTCTCAGAGCTTTCATTTGATTGGAATATTATTACGTGGCTCTGTTTTCTGGTAGCATTCCTGGGATTTTGGGTCACCTTTGAATTTTTCGCAAAGCTGCAGGGAGAATCAGGAGGACAGCGTTCCAGCTGGTTCAGTTTTAAGGGTTATGAGAGACCTCTTTTTCTGGCCATGGTTTTTGTCACCTTTGTATCCCTTGCCGGTTTTATCGTTGAGGCGGTAGTGCTGGGGTTCATCCCCTTCTTTGTAAAAGGAGTGCCTCATGCTTACTCCACGTTTCACATAACAGGAATTCACTATTTTACCGTTTCCTGTGTACTGGTGCCTGCTCTGTCGGTCCTTTATATATGCATAGAACAGGGGAGAAACGGCTTAAGGCTGATTCTGGCCGTGCTTATGGACGTCATCGCATGTGTGATTCCGGTTTTGTGTGTTTCCCGCTTCCAACTGATCCTATCTGTGGGATTGGCGGTTCTCACCTATATTGCTATGGAGCACAGGCTGAAAATCGCTTATGGGGTGGGCCTGGCGCTTGGTATGATCCCCATCTATGTGATCCTCACCGTCGTAAGAGGCCATGATGTCTCCTACTTAAATGGCATTTTTCAGATGAAAAACAGCCAGATGCCCATATTCATCACTCAGCCATATATGTACATTGCAAACAATTACGACAATTTTAACTGCCTGGTGGAGTGGCTTCCGTCCCATACTTTTGGCCTTCGGATGCTCTTTCCCTTATGGGCGCTTACAGGGCTTAAATTCCTTGTCCCGGCTCTTGTGGATTTTCCCATCTATGTGACAAAAGAGGAATTGACCACGGTCACCCTGTTTTATGATTCTTTTTATGATTTCGGTATTGTGGGCGTCTTGTTATTTGGATGTATACTCGGTGGAGTTGCGTTTTTCCTGATGCGGATGGTAAAGCGTATCCGCAATCCCATCGGCTATCTGTTCTATGCCCAGTTTGCCATGTATATGATCCTATCCTTTTTCACGACCTGGTTCAGCAATCCTTCCACCTGGTTCTATTTTGGAATGACGGGGATTTTATTTGCCTTTTGTTCGTGGAAGAATAATGGAAGACATAGCTGACGATAGAAAAGCTCCTGGAAAAATTACTTTTTCCGGGAGCTTTTTTGTTTGCATGAGTTGAAATCAGGCCTTGGGTGTGCCGGAAGGCTCCTTTTCCTCTAAGGGAGGGGAGATAGCAGGGTGCCTTTTCTTTTTGCGCCTGCGGAAGAAGAAAATGGCATAGGCTGCTGCGGCAATGGGGAACCAGAATGGAATGGTTGTAATGGCGCCGATCGTAAGGTTTAAAATGCCGGTCTTAAAAAGCTTAAGATTGTCTGTAAATCCTTTACTTATGCGGGTGCCGGCTGATTCCGGGGCTGTGGGGGTAAATGTGGTGACCTCCCTGATGCTTAGGGAAACCGTGCTGTAATCCACCTGATTGTCGTATNNATTCCATGGATTCCAACTGGTAGCGTATCTCGGAAAGCCGCTGCTGGAGAGTGATGACCGTATCAACTGATTCTGCTTTTTGGAGAAATTCCCACAGCTTTTCCTGCTCCATTTCCAGGGACTTTTTCCTGCTTTCCAGATCGCTGTACTGCAGCGTGACATCCTGGGTGGATTCAGACTTATTGGTAACATTTCCGTTTGTTTCCACTGTGCTTACAAAGCTGTCGATCTGGTTTACGGGTATCCGGACGGTCATATTGGCAAATCTTGGAACCGGTTTTCCCAGGTTATCCATGCGGCTGCCTGACATGTCGGACTGTTCCACATAACCGCCAAGCTGGGTAATCTTGGTTTGCAGGCTGTTAAGCAGTGTTTCAAACCCATCCGTTTCCACGTTCATGGATATGTTCCGTATAAGCTTTCTTCCGGCAGGAAGCACCTGGCTGCTTCCTGTTTCGCTTGCCAGTGATGCATCAGCTTTTTCCTCTTCGGCATTTTCATACTGGCTGTCTGCGTTTACTGAGACATTTGTCTCTGCAGGCATAACAGTTCCATAATCCGATACGGCGTTCTGGGACATTGCCGCGGACTTATTGGAGCATGCGCTTAAGCAGAGAATTACCAGAAGCGACGGGATGAATCCCCATTTTCTTTTTCTCATAAAACCCCTCCTCTTATCATCATATTTCTAAGGATCATGTGATATCCTTAGAATAGCATGGTGCCTGGACCATTTCAACAAAGGCAGAGGAAGCTTAAGAAAAACTTATATATTTCCATGCTCTTTTACGGTTTCTGAAGGGGAAACGTGAAAGTGTTTTTTATAGGCCCTGAAAAATGTTGAGTAGTTTTTAAAACCGCTGCCAAAGCAGGCTTCGGTAACCGGCATTCCGGTCTTTAATAGGTCCCTTGCCAAAGCCAGACGTTTTTCCGTGATATAGTCAAACAGAGTATAGCCGGTTTCCCCTTTGAATAAGTGCATCAGGTGATAACGGCTGATATAACAGGCCTCTGCAATGGCATCCACGGTTATATCTTCCATCAAATGACTGTTTATATAGTCCATAATGCCTAAAATGCGCCGGTCACCGGTGGAAGGGGGAAGGTATTGCACCCGGTTGGCCAGGGAAGCCCTGTTTAAC
>DJBG01000052.1 GCA_002429965.1 Hungatella sp. UBA5982 | reverse complement strand
TTATGGAAATGGCAGAAAACTTAAATTTCATTATTCAGGATATCAATGATGTTCTGGGCGAAATGAGCAGGGGCAACTTTAAGGTAATGACCAAAAACGAAGAAAAATACACCGGCGCATACCGGCATATCTTAGAAGCAATGCATAACATCCGCCTTACTTTAAGCGATACGCTTTCAGAGATCGACCAGGCTTCCGAGCAGGTTTCCACCGGCGCGTCCCAGGTATCCGACGCTTCCCAGGCTCTCAGCCAGGGTGCCACCGAACAGGCCTCTTCCATTGAAGAGTTGTCAGCAGCCATTAGGNNGCAATGAATGAAATCGCAAGTACTTCCGGCGAAATAAACAAGATTATCAAAACCATAGACGATATAGCGTTCCAGACCAATATCCTGGCGTTAAATGCAGCCGTAGAAGCCGCAAGGGCCGGTTCTGCTGGAAAGGGTTTTGCAGTCGTAGCCGATGAAGTCCGCAATCTGGCCAGCAAGTCTGCGGAAGCTGCTAAAAATACCACTGCACTTATTGAAAACTCTATTTCAGCCATCGGAAACGGAACGAAAATTGCAGATGAAACTGCTAAAGCGCTGCGGCTTGTGGTAGAAAAATCAAATATTTCTTCCGTAAGGGTGGCAGAAATTGCGGAAGCATCAGCCTCACAGTCCGATGCTCTGGTGCAGATCACAACCGGCATTGACCAGATATCTGCCGTTGTACAGACCACCTCCGCAACATCGGAAGAAAGTGCTGCCACTTCCGAAGAACTGACCGCCCAGGCCCTTAATTTAAAATCCCTGGTAGGAAAATTTCAGCTGATGGATAATGCGCCTTCTGCGCCCGTCCAGCCATCGGCACCATCAGAGGTTTCTGACACGGAAGAAGCTTATTATAAATATTAATAGTGACAGGATTTCTGTCTCTTAAAAAATGTCCATAAAAAGGCTGCGGGTATCAAATACCCGCAGCCTTTTCCTGTATTGCCATACCAGTTTTTATAAAGCGGAACATCCGGAGGGCTCCCTGATAATATAAGTCCCCGGCATTTTCAAGCGCCTTATCCAGTTCCATGACCCCATTGACCGTTGTCATGATGGAGCAGATTCCAAAGTCATAAATCTTATCTGCACCTTCTCCCATAGCTCCCACCAGAGCAACAGCCGGGATTCCCTTTCTTTTGNNAATCCCCTGAATCACCTTTCCAAAACAGGACTGCCAATCCGTCCGCCCCTCTCCTGTCACAACCAGGGACACATCTTCTAAGCGGGAATCAAAATCGATCAAATCCAGAACTGTTTCTATTCCTGATTTTAACTCCGCTTGAAGGAATACTAAAAGCGCCGCACCCAGGCCACCTGCGGCTCCGGAACCAGGCATTTTATCGGGATCTATCCCCAATTCCCTTAAAATCACATCCCGGTAGTTTCGCATCCCTTTTTCCAGTTCATCAAGGACCTGGGGGGTACCGCCCTTCTGCTCTCCAAACGTATAAGTGGCTCCGTCTTTTCCGCATAATGGATTATTGACATCACACATGGCGGTCAGTTTCACTTCAGAGACCCTGGGATGGAGGCCGGAAATATCAATATGTGCGACCTTTTCCAGATCCTTTCCCGTTCCCTCCAGCTCTCTTCCTTCTGAATCCAGGAATTTTACACCCAACGCCCTCATACATCCCATTCCGCCGTCATTGGTTGCCGAACCGCCGATTGCAATGGAAATCTCGGTAAATCCCCGGTCCAAAGCATCTCTTATCAGCTCCCCGGTTCCATAGGTGGTCGTGTTTCTTGGATCCCTTAAGTCTATTGGGATCAAGGGAAGCCCGGAAGCCGCTGCCATCTCAAGGATAGCACGTTTCTCATCCAGTTTTCCGTAATAAGCGTTAACAGGAGCAAGAAGCGGTCCGCAGACAGTTACCGGGATCCTTTCTCCCTGAATGGCTGCGATCACAGCATCCGTGGTTCCCTCTCCTCCATCAGCTACGGGGATTCCGGTACATTCCCATTGATCAAACACTTCCGCCGCAGCCTTTTTAAGCAGTTCTATGGTCTGTTCACTGGAAAGAGTCCCCTTAAACGAGTCAGATGCAAACAGTAATTTCATATACAAAGTCCTCCTTTGACCAGTGAATTTTAATTTTCGTTTGTTCTTATTAATGCAGGATTAATGACAGAATAAAGATTTCCAGGATTCCTGCGATTCCCAAAATCAGCGTTGCCATAGTCTGTGTCTTATACCCCTTTTCCGGAGTCATGGCCCCAAAATTCGTCACCACCCAGAAAGNNGGAACCTTGAGCACTCTTTAAAATAGCTGCCAGGAAGAATGGGAAGAAAATACCCATGGTGCTGAGTACCGAAGCATGATCTTTGATATAGTTCACCATATCGGTGGAAGAAATTACCTTACCAAGCACGCCGCCGGCAGCCGTCACAAACAGAATCGGCCCCACAGTCTTTAAAGTATCATTGGTTATCTCATAAAACTCTTCCATCTTACCTGCTCCCTTCAGCTGAAGGATACCGCATAAAGTACCTGCTGCCAGAGCGATGATGGGAGTTCCTAAAAATTTAATAACATCAGCCCCAAAGCCTTCCATATTGGCCATGGCTACGATTGAGGAAAAAGCCATAAGAAGGATGGGAAGAATAATCGGAGCAAGTGCGTTGAAACCGCCGGGAAGTTTGCCGTATTCGGCAACCAGCTCCTCATAGGTTTTTGCTGTCTCGCCCATATCCGCTTCATCGTCAGAACGTACCTTTCCTCCGATGTATTTTGCGTAAAAGAACCCGGCAATCAGTGGAAAGATAGAGCACAATGCGCCCATTCCCATAACAAGAAGCAGATTTTCCCCAATGCCAAGAGTAGAAGCTGCCGCAATGGGTCCTGGTGTGGGAGGAATGAAAACGTGGGAAATGTAGAGACCTGAAGAAAGGCCCACCGTCATGGTTACGGATGATGCGGCAGTCCTGTTTACCAGGGCTTTCCGGATAGGGTTTAAAATTACGAAACCGGAATCGCAGAATACCGGGATAGATACTACCCAGCCCATCATCTCAATAGCAAGGACCGGATTGTTTTTCCCAACAAGCCGGATCACCATATCAGCCAGCTTAAGGGCTGCGCCTGTCTTCTCCAATATGGTCCCGATCAGGGCTCCAAGGATGATAACAATACCGATGCTGGAGAATGTGCCGGAAAATCCGGCCCCGATTACGCTTGCAAGGCCGCTTACCTTGGTCCCATCTTCCAATGTCTTATCGACCAGCGGAATCCCTGCAATAAGTCCCAGGAGCAGTGAGATGCTCATGATGGCAATAAACGGATGAATGTTAAACTTGGAGATTGCAACGATCATTAAGATAATTGCCAATACAAAAATAAAAATCAGTGGTAAACCTGTCATAAAATGACCCCCTTTTAAACATTGACAACAGTTTCTGCTGCTTTATGGTATCATAACACCATTAAACATGAGATTTCTACTGTCATGAGTATCAATATGACCCTGATTTTTGTATCGTCGATACAAAACTAGTGTTCTTTTCTTAAAAAACTATAAAAGGTTTCCAGAAAAAACCGGTCTGCCGAAGATTCCATGGGATTGATATTCAAGGTATCCTTCAACTTATTATAACGGTACAAAAGCGTGTTTTTGTGCACGTAAAGCTCTTTTGATGCTGTCACCAGATTATAATTTGTCTTTATGAGAGTACCGGCAATTTCCATAAATGTCTTTTTAAACTCTTCCCCCAGCTCTCTTTCATAAATATTGAACATCCTTTGCAATTCATTCATCGGTACTATGGAACGCACATAATTTCCAGTATAGTCATAAAAAAAGGCGGAGGAACCGGAAACCGCATTTTCCTCCAGCCATTTGCAGTGCCGGTAGGCATTATAATACTGGGTAAAGCTTCCCTGAAACGAGCCAATGTAAAATTTACAGCTCTTCTCCTGCTCCCGCAGCCATTTTAAAGCAGTGCTTAAATATTCCGCAATAATGTATTTATAATCTGCAAATAATTTTCGTGTCTGTTCCGGCATTGTTTTGAATATGAGGATATAGTTACTATCCAGGACAATACTGATATCCTCCGACCCGTGCCTGGGACTTTTCTTGATCATGTCCAGAAATGGCTCCGGCTTAATGTCCTCCATTTTACACAATGTGGGGATACGGATTATGTTCTCCGAATAATTAAGCTGTTTTGCAACGTTCCGAAGCTCTCCCGGATCCGGATATTCCACATGGATCAAAAGATTTGTAAAATGCTCCTTCCGGTTCCTCCTGCGCCTCAGTTCCTCCTGCTGTTTCTCATATTTCAGCATAGCTTCAATGGCCATTTTGGTGATCAGGGCGACGGGCTTTATCTCACCCGGATCTCCGGTGATTCCTACCACGCCCTCCCGCCTGCCGCCAATGTTAATAACCATGTTGATCCCAGGCTTTACTCCTGGATAATCCTCTTCCGTAGAAGTGACCACCATGTCCTCGTTTCCGGTTACAATATAATAGGCGACCTCATGAAACGATCCCACCCGTTTCGGATCCCGGCTGGCGATGATGACTCCCTGCTCATTCATAATGTTAATATTGTATTCTGTATATTGTGTGACCTGTTCAATGAATTTCTTTGCCAATTCCGTTTCTATCATCTGCGTCCTCCCGGAGCTAATCGTTTGTCTTATTTTCCAGCATCATTTTAAGAAACAGCTTACCATATTTTGCTTTTCCCTTCAATAGCAGAGGATTCCCGGATTTACTTTTTTATAGATTTGTGGTAAATTATCTTTTATCAAAAACATTTTCATATATCATAAACTACGATTAAAAAAGGAGAATTTTATGTTAGAAGAAGATTTTATCATGCGCATGATTCATGAAATGGTAACAACTTTGCTGAAGTTGATTTTTCATATTGAATTAGGGGAAAATGAAGAACTGAATTTTAAAGATCAAGAGACAGTATCTAAATATCAGGAACTTTTAACTCTCATCCAAACCGGAAAAATCAATGAGGCAGAAAACAAATTATTGGATGAGCTGGATTCCGAAGATATGGAGCATTATAAAATGGCGCTCATGTTTTATTATCATTTAAATCAGGTCGATTACAGTTTTCTTGAAGAGCATGATTTTTCCAAAAATGAAATTACCGACGGATTAAGATACGTATCATCAATTTATGGCTATGATAGCATGGCAGAAGCCCTTCTGGGCAGAGGTTAACAGATTATCCTACAGCCATTTAATAAGTAGGAGGTCGCTGATTAATTCAGCTACCGACCTCAGGATTGCTCTGAATGTTCTGAAAACCATTTGTGTACTACATCAAAAACTGGACGAAATATTCAGCGTTGGGAACATGAGGCGATATTGGAAAAAGTCAAAGAAGAGACTTTGGAGCATAATGATATTTACAAACAGCGAAGATGCATTGTGGAACACCCCTTTGGTACTATTAAAAGATATTTAGGATACAGTTAAAAGGCCTTCCAGTCACATAATTGCCATTGGAAGGCCTTTAGAGCGCACGTATTAGTTACCCAGCAATGCGTTCTCAAGTTTGGCAGTCAAATTCACACAGTCCATTGGAGTGAAATCAATCAAGCAGATAACAAATTGATTCATAAGGACGCAGGGAAATTGAACGGGTAATTTCAGGAGAATCTTCATAGTTGGATATTAAGGCTTTAGAATTATATCCATCTATATTTATTTCTTGCGGTAAGAGAAATTCGGTATTTTCTCCGTAAAAGTTATTTATAACAATTAACTTCTGCTCCTCAAAGCTCCGCATGTATGTATATACTTTTGGATGCTCGATTGATAACGTTTCATAGTTTCCATAAGCAATAATGTCATACTGTTTGCGAAGCTTAATAAGCTTCTTATAGTGATAAAACGCAGAATCCTCGTCACGGAGAGCAGTTTCAGCGTTGATTGACCGATAGCTTTCTCCAACGGACAGCCATGGATTTCCTGTTGTAAAACCACCATTTTCCTTATCATTCCATTGCATCGGTGTACGAGAGTTATCTCTGGATTTTACGCTTAAAATCCTTAATACTTCTTCTTTTGGTACTCCTTGAGCACATAAAATGTCATAATAATTTAAGCTTTCCACATCTTTATATTGTTCAATGGAATCAAAGTAAGGATTTGTCATTCCAATCTCCTCGCCTTGATAAATATACGGGGTTCCTCTGAGCATATGAATGGCCGTGGCAAGCATTTTTGCAGATTGCTTGTGGTATTCCTTGTCATTCCCAATTCGTGAAACAATACGGGGCTGATCGTGGTTGCACCAAAACACTGCATTCCATCCATTGCCTTCTGCCATTCCTTTTTGCCATAAATCAAAGATGTTTTTTAACTCCTCAAAGTCAAAATCCTTTAACGACCATTTTTCTCCATCCTTATAATCAATTTTTAAATGGTGGAAATTAAACACCATTGATAATTCTTTTTCCTCTGGATTGGAGTAGCGAATACAATGGTCTATGGTTGTAGATGACATTTCTCCCACTGTAATAATATCATCACATTTTCCAAATGTTTCTCTGTTCAATTCCTTTAAATATTCATGAATCCTTGGACCGTCTGTGTAGAAACGCCTTCCATCTCTCATATGATCGTCCTTCCAATCATCAGGCTTGGAAATAAGGTTAATGACATCCAGGCGGAATCCTTTAATGCCTTTATTAATCCAGAAGTTTACAACTTCAAAAATTTCTTTTCTTACTTCTTGATTCTCCCAGTTTAAGTCTGGCTGAGTCTTGTCAAACAGGTGAAGGTAACATTCATCTTTTCCTTCAACAGGCTCCCAAACTGAACCACCAAACTTAGATACCCAGTTGGTTGGTTCCTTACCGCCTTCACTCTTTTTAAAAATATAGTAATCCCGGTATTTCGTTTCTCCTGCAATTGCTTTTTTAAACCACCCATGTTCAGAAGATGTATGATTAAATACCATATCAAGCATAATATCGATATTTCTTTCCCTGGCGGCAGCTACCATTTCTTCAAAATCTTCCATCGTCCCGAAAACAGGATCGATATTCCGATAATCCGCAACATCATAGCCGTTGTCATTTTGGGGTGATACATAGAATGGAGTCAGCCAAATGTAATCCACACCTAGCTCCTGCAAGTAATCTAACTTTTCGGTTACACCCTTTAAATCTCCAAATCCATCCCCGTTTGAATCCTTAAATGATTTTGGATAGATTTGATACACGACACTTTTTTTGAAATCTTTCATGATTGAACTCCTTCCGCTTCCGGATGCAGTTCGTAATACTTCTTTCTTCCAGGGTATGCCCGGCCCTCTTCTATCTCTTTCTCCCATCTTTTTGAACCGGTACCGGCGACCGGGCCATTTAAAAGAGGATCCTTCGTCTGAACCATCCAGTTCTCTACTTTCTTTCTAAATTCAGCAGCAATATGCTGATAATCCGGATGATTGATTACATTATTTTTCTCTAAAGGGTCTTTTTGTAAATCGTACAATTCTTCTTCTTCATTTGGAACATAATATTTATCTCTGGTATCAACACCGGATAAACTTAAATGAGAATCTATGGGCAAGTACACTTTCGGACCATCTGCGAAGTTTTTCACATAACTGAATTCCCTGGTTCTTATTCCTCTCATTGGGTGGTACCTGTCATGCCAGGTCAGCTCTGAATAAAACGATTCTCTTCCGGTATCCTCTTTTGATTTCAATAAATGAGCAAAGCTTTTTCCATCGAGATTATCCGGAATTTCTGCTCCAATTAAATCTAAAATCGTTGGCATCAGATCAACGTTACACAGCAATGCTTCTTTTTGAGTGTTCTTTTGTTCACCATCAGGCAAAACAACGATTAATGCGGTTTCCAATCCTGCATTCTTTAGAGTTCCTTTTGCTTCCGGAAAATCCACTCCATGATCTGTTGTAAGAATAACAATTGTGTTTTTATCTAATCCTGTTTCTGACAATGTATGATTGATCTTTCCAATTGCAGCATCTAAAACCTTAGCAGAACCGTTAAATAGCGTAATATCTTTTCTTACATTATACGTATCCGGCAGAAAGTCAAACACTTTAACTTCTTCCCGTTTGTCTGCATATGGTGCATACTCGTTAAAGCTCCTATGAGTTTCAAAAAAACCGACATTTAGATAAAATGGCTGTTCCTGATTGCCCTTATGCTTTTCTAAGAACGTAATCACTTCTTCTGCAACTCTCGGAGCTCTGTCACCTGGAACAGGAATAAAGTTATCATACCCTAAGTCATAAGTTGAAGAAAAAACCCGTTCTTCAATAGGCGGAGCTACGTTGATTGTTTCATGGCTTAATCCAATCAATGTTGTTTCATATCCGTTCTTCTGTAATTCATTAGGTAAGGTTGTATGACTTCCATCAATGCAGAAACCTAAGTGAGCCAGCCCCATCATTCCGTTATTATGGGGATACAGACCTGTGAGAATGCTGGCCCTGCTGGGACTGCACTGCGGCGCTGTGCAGAAGTATTGATTAAATTGAATACCCTCTTCTGACATTTGCTGAATCGCAGGAGTATCTACTTTATATCCGTAACTGCTAAATTTCCTCCCGCTATCATGAGAAATCATAAACAGAATATTTGGTCTCATTGTAATCTCCTCCACTATCATTCTTTTCTTGTTTAAAACTAAAACATTTTTATTTTCAAAGGCAATTAGTCGAATTTGACTAGACAAATCCTACATAGCAATTATATTCACTATTTATAAAAAATGCAATACTTTTATGAAAAGCAAAAATTTAATCAATATAAAAACAGATAAATCAGTGTTTTTTTAAAGNNGTCTAGTCAAATTTAAAAGGGCATACGATTAAGGAGGAGGTAGTTTCTATGGATTTAAACGAGCAGGTCAAACAAATTATTAATGCTGTCGGCGGACTTCCCAATATAACATCCGCAACACACTGTGTCACCCGGTTAAGATTTATTTTAAAAGATGAAAAGGCGGTTGATACAAAAGAATTGGAAAAAATAGAAATTGTAAAAGGCAGCTTCTCTGCCAATGGACAATTTCAAGTCATTGTCGGCCCAGGATTGGTTAACAAAGCATTTGCTTCACTTATCAAGGAAACAGGGTTAAAGGAAGCCAGTAAGGAAGAAGTAAAACAGGAGAGTAATAAAAAATTACACCCTGTTCAAAGAGGTGTAAAGGTCCTTGCTGATATTTTCATCCCGNNTTGCTGCCGGTATATTAATGGGATTGAACAATCTTCTTGCCAATCCGGGAATTTTTTATAAACAGCCCGTTTTAGAAGTTCATCCTGGCTGGGCTGGCATTTCAAATATGATAAATGTTATTGCAAGTACATCATTTTCATTTTTACCTGCATTAGTGGGCTGGTCAGCTGTTAAAAAGTTTGGCGGGAATCCGGTTTTAGGTATTGTACTTGGACTTATCTTAATAAACCCTGCATTGATGCCAGGTGCACAATATGCTAAAACACCTGAGGAAGTTCAATATTGGAATATCTTAGGACTGAATATTGCAAAAATCGGATATCAAGGGCAAGTAATTCCTATTTTATTCTCATCATTCCTTTTAGCGAAAACTGAGCAATTTTTATCCAAGAGAATTCCGGATATGGTTCAGCTGATTTTTGTTGCTCCACTGACATTATTAATCACCGGATTCTTTACTTTTACAATTATTGGACCTGTAACAATGTGGTTCGCAAACTTGATTACAAACGGAGTTGTCGGTTTATTTGATATTTCTCCTGTAATAGCCGGAATTATATTCGGAGCTATCGTATCTCCCCTTGTTGTTACCGGAATGCATCACTTATTTTTAGGAGTTAATTTACAAATGATTGGGGCTCTTGGTTATGCAACACTTTGGCCAATCCAGGTAATGGCAAGCCTTGGACAAGGTGCCGCAGCTTTGGCAATATTCTTCATCTGTAAAAACAAAAAAATGAAAGGTGTTGCAGTATCAGCCGCTATTTCAGCATGGCTGGGAATTACAGAACCTGCTATTTTCGGGGTGAATTTACGATACCGTTTCCCATTTGTTGCATCAATGATTGGTGCCGGAGTTGCAGGAGGAATTGTTTCATTTGCCGGTGTTAAAGCCGGATCAATTGGAATTTCCGGATTACCTGCCTTCCTTTCTATTTTTACGGAATATTGGGGTGTATATTTCCTGGCAATGGGAACTTCCATTGCGATCACGGTTGTTCTCACTCTTGTATTCTCAAAAATGAAAATTTTTGAAAAGCAATTACAAGAGGATTAATTTTATACTTAACATATGGAATGAGGCTATGAAAATATTAATTGCTTTTTCATAGCCTCATCTCATTTAAAAATCTATTAAATTTTTTCTTCTTGCGAAATCAACAAACCGAAATGTATCCGCACGCTGCCTTGCTTCATGGTATTGAAAAAACCTCGTATCTTCTAAATAAACTTCACTTCTAATAACCGCCACATGCGTGTCATTATGAATATCCAGCAGTATTTTATCTTCTTCTGTCACAGGGTCAATGGTAATTTCTTTGTTCGCATATCCAATATTCAGTCCCAGATCATGTTCAATATAATTGTAGATGGAAAGCTGCGCCGCCAATGTTGGAATCTCCGGAATAATATCAGCTATTAAGTAATCCTTATCTAAAATAATGGCTTCTCCATTTATTTTTCGCAATCTCTCAAGGGAAAGCACTTCTATTCTTTTACTTAAATCGAGCTTTTTAGCTAATTCTCCTGAAATTCTTTCTCTTTTGTTTTTTAAAATGGCTGTTTCACTTTTTAAATGCTGCTCTTTTTGCATTTCATTAAAACTAACCAGACCAGAGCCGGCAAATTTAAGTTTATTAATATCAAGAACTATGGCCCCACGGCCCTGTTTTTTTTGAATAAGGCCATTCTCCATCAAAAGGGCCTGAGCCTTTCTGACCGTTTCTCTGGAAACATGATATTTTTCAACCAACTTCATCTCAACAGGTAAAAAATCTCCCGGCAAATATTTCTTTTCTTTTATATCCTTTACTAAGTCCAAGTATATATCATAATATTTATTCAAAGAAATCACTCTCACTTTTTATATGTTGCTCTTATTATAGCAAAGATATACTTGACTGTTCAATACTATTTTCGAGTTTTTGCCTATATAAGTCGAATAAAAGGTTTTTAATCATGCTCTGTCAGAGTATATGCCGTACAGACATACTTCCATATTCTTTTAACTTTAGGTTAATAAACACCTACCTATGAGACCTCCTCAGGTAAGAACGCTTTTGCCCATGCTGGGCGCACCAAAAGGAAGGCATCTTCATCTGAAGACGCCTTCCTTTTAAATTGATAAAATCATTACTTTGACATATGGTCATTTAACTTATCGATCAGCTCCTGTACCGGAACGCCGTGGACCATGCAGGCCTCTTCTACGGTTTCAGCGGCAGATGCAGGACAGCCCAGGCAATGCATTCCCATTTCAAAAAAGAAGTGAGCAGTAGTTTGGTCCGCTTCTAAGACCTCTCCGATTAAAGTATCCTTTGACACTGTCATATTCATTTAAATTACCTCTTTTCTTTCAATATTTTTATATGGTGTATTTAAACCTTCGGAAAACAATCCGTTCCCCGCCTTTTGAAAATATACATGTTCAACTCTTGGAAGGAAAATCCCCAAAGACTCTTTAAGTACATCCTCTACCGTTTCCACCGGTATGATCGTAATCTGGTTCTTCACTTCTTCCGGTACATCTTTTAAATCACTTACATTGTCTTTTGGAATCAAAACCCTGTTGATCCCGGCCCTTTGTGCCCCCAGGAGCTTTTCCTTTAATCCTCCAATGGGCAGCACCGCTCCCCGCAGGGTGATTTCTCCGGTCATGGCAAGCCTGGAGTCTACCTTATTGCCGGTAACAAGAGAAGCCAAAGCGGTAAATAATGCGATTCCGGCTGATGGGCCATCCTTTGGGACCGCCCCTGACGGAACGTGGATATGAAGGTCTCTTTCTTTAAAATTAAAGGCATTTAAAGGAAGTCTGGATTTTAACAGGCTTAAGGAAATCTTAGCAGATTCCTTCATCACATCTCCCAGCTTTCCGGTCAAAAGGACCGCTCCGCTTCCCGGCATATCGGTTGCCTCGATAAAGAGTATTTCTCCTCCCACTGGAGTCCATGCAAGGCCTGTAACCACTCCCGGAGGATTGTCCAGCTGTGCCTTGTCATGTCGGGAAACCTGTCTGCCAAGGAATTCTTCCAAATCCTCTGCCTTTATGTTAATAGGCAGCTTTGCTTTTTTTGATACGATTTTTTCCGTTGTAATTCTGGCCAGGCTGGAAAGCTGCTTTTTCAGCCCTCTCACTCCGGCTTCCAGCGTATAATCGTTTACAATCTTCTGCAATACCTCATCTTCGATCACCAGCTGCTCCGGCTTTAGGCCATGTTCTTTAAGAACCTCCGGGATCAGATGATTTTTGCCGATATGGAATTTTTCATCCATAGTATAGCTGGTTATCTGGATGATCTCCATACGGTCCAGCAGCGGGCCCGGAATGCTTTCTAAGGAATTGGCCGTTGCCACAAAGAAAACATCGGACAGGTCATAAGGAAGATCCATGTAATGATCAGTAAAGGTGTTGTTCTGCTCCGGATCAAGGACCTCCAAAAGCGCGCTGGCAGGATCTCCGCTGAAGCCTCCGGACATAATCTTATCTACTTCATCCAACACCATGACAGGATTGGTTTTCCCTGCCTTACGGATGCTTTGGATAATTCTTCCGGGCATGGCTCCGACATAAGTCCTACGATGACCTCTGATTTCCGATTCATCCCGGATACCGCCCAGACTTAAACGGATGTATTTTCTTCCAAGGGCCTCTGCAATGCTTTTTCCAAGGCTTGTTTTTCCGGTTCCCGGCGGCCCCACAAGGAGGAGGATGGAACCTTTTTTATCTTTGTTCAGCTGCATGACTGCCAGATGTTGAATGATCCTGTCTTTTACTTTTTGCAGACCATAATGCTGTTCATCAAGAATCCGTCTTGCCTCGTCAAGATCAATGTCCTTTGTCTCTTCCTTTTTCCATGGAAGCTGAACCAAAAGGTCCAGATAATTGCGTATCACGTTATAATCCAGCTTATTAGGACCTTGATCATCCAGCTTCTCCAGTTCATCAAGAGCCGCCTCTTTGATCTCAGGCGGCATACCTGCCTCTTCGATCTTATTTAAATAATCCGGCTCCTTTTTTCCTTCGTCCTTTTTGCCTTCATTCAGTTCTTCCTGAATGGCCTTTAACTGTTCTCTAAGTACGGACTCCCTGTAATACCGGTTTGCCTTCTCTGAAAACTTCTCGGAAATCTCCATCTGCAGTTCGATCATTTCCTTTTGTTTCAGCATGTAATCCAGGAAACGAAGGCTTCTTTCTTTTAAGGACATTTCCAGCAGCTCATGCTTTTCATCGTTAGGTATCTGAAGAAATTGAGACAGATACACAATAATGGAATTCAGATCCTTAAACTCATTGACAATCCTCTGGTACTGTTCTCCTCCTGAAAATTTGGAGCTTATCTCACTGGTAACGTTTTTGATGTAGCCAAGCATTTCTTCCCGGCTCTTTTCGTCCAGATCCTCATGATCCTGACTAAGCTCATATTGGGCGTGAATGATGCCGTTTTCTATGTGCAGCTCTTTTGCTTTGACCCGGTCCCTAAGCTTTACGGAAAGCAGGATCCCCTTATCCGTCTGGTCCATCCCTGTGACCTCAAAGATCAATCCTGTGTGGTAGAAATCCTCCTCTTTCTTTGGTTCTTTACCAAAATTCTGTTTCAGCGGCAAAGCTATCTTTACAGTTTCTTCGTTTTCCAGATACATCATATGTGTTTCGTCAAGGGCTTCCAAACGAACCGTAGTTACGACGTCCGGCAATAAAACTTTGTTGGAAATTGGAAAAACGATTCCTATGTTATTATTATCATGATTTGTCATAGTTTTATCCTTTCTGTGCGTATTCCTAAAGTGAATGTTCATTTAATACGGATTTATTTTTTTGCGAGACTTTTTTGTAAAATGAATTCACAAAATAATCCCGCTTGTAAAAACCTACAGCAATATTGCATTCTGTATAATTTGAATCATTTCCTGCAGCAAATCCTCTTTCTGTGCCTCGTCTCTGCGGTTATCAACAGCAATTGCTTTCACAGGCTGAAATATGATGGCCAGCAGATTATCCTCTTTGTAATTCCTTATGAGATTACTCCTTTTCATATCCGACATCAGGCTGTAAATATTACAAATGCCCTTTTTCCCGGAACAGTTGTTGGCCAAGGAGGGACAATTGGAAAATTGCTCCACAAAGCTGAAGATTTCCTTATTCTCCAATATATAATTATAATAGCTTCGGATGAGCCCCTCGATCTGCTGCCGTCCTTCCATTTCCTGTTTTACGCTGTCCAATAAATAATCATATATTTCTTCCGAGTATTCCAGGTAAATATCGTGCAGCATATCCTCTTTATTCTCAAAGTAGATATATACCGTTGCCGGCGAAACCCCTGCCATCTTAGCGATTTTAGAGACAGAAGTGCCATGGAAGCCCTCCTGCAGGATCAGCTTTATTACTGCTTCTTTTATGCTTCTCACTTTTTCGTCGTCTTTTTTTCTCATGCCATCACCTCTATACTTCTATAATAAATGATCATTCACTTATTGTCAACTGTTTTTTTATTTTTAAGACTGATCTGTATTTTTTTCTGAAATTCTTCTGACTGAACCGGTACATGAATTTATAATAGTACTTCCTTTGAATCAGACTAATAAACAGGTGAGCCGTTTGGCATGACATCCCGGAATACTCAATCATAAATCCAGTGAGATTAAAAAAGCAGCAGTTCTCCTGACCCATAATCAGGAAAACTGCCGACTTTTCTCTTTATTTACACTGAAAATCACATACTGTACCGGAATGGGTCATATAAGGATGTGCTCTCTCATCTTTTCTGCTTCTATCATAACACTCCCCTTGTCATTTTAAGCAGATTGGGAAAACAGCCTATGCATCGGCTTTCTTCAACTCTTCCAGATAAGCATTCAAAGCATCCATACCTCCAACCTGGTAACGTTTTATGAACTCCGTACCTATGATAGCACCATCGGCACCATTTTTTATGACTTCATTCACGTCCTCAGCGGATTTTATACCAAAGCCTACATAGGCCGGTGTCTTTGAAACAGATTTTACTTTTTTTACAACTTCAACGTATTCCGTAGGAAGCTTCTCAAACGATCCGGTTTTCCCTTCCCCGGAAACGATATAGGCAAACAGGTCATTATACTCAAGAGCCTTTGCTATGCTCTCATCACTAAGGGACCGGCCCAGCACAGTGATCTGATTCGGGAAAGATCCGGTTGGAAATTCTCCATCCACACATAGAAAACCGTCATATAAGTCTTTCGGTACATCAGAAAGGTGAAAGTATTCCACACCTTCCTTATAAGTCATTAACACGACTTTAAACGTGAAACGCCTGCGGATTTCTTCCAGCGTGTGTATCACATCGTCTGAGCTTATCTTTTGCTCCAACGCTTCTTTATGAGTCTGCCGTATCACAGCTCCGTCTACAAAAGGATCTGAAACCGGTATGCCGATTTCAACAAAACCGGCCTTTTCATTATCCAATAACTCTAAAATCTGGAAAAAAGTGTCCCTGTCCGGATAATGCAAAGTAAGATAAAACACTAAATTTTTCATTAGATGCCTCCAAACAGCTTAAGCACCCAGCCTAAGATCGGACCGTAGAAGGAATAATCTGTCTCGCTTAAAATACGCATGATCGGCGCATAACTTCCAATCATGGGAAGAAGCAGAGCCTGTCCGAAAATAAGGATCAAACCATTTACAAAGGAGCCTATGATCGCACCTCTGCGTCCGCCATGGGCATTTCCGAAGATGGCAGTTACCGCACCGGTGAAAAAGGTGGGGATCAGAGCCGGGAATACCACAATCGGATAATTGATAAATCCAAGAATCATCATACCGATCAGACCGGCAATCAAGCTGGTCAGGAAGCCCAATATCACGGAGTTAGGATAATTGGGGAAAAGCAGAGGGATATCAAGCCCTGGTACGGAATTAGGTATGATCTTATTGGCAAAGCCGTGGAATGCAGAGATGATCTCGGAAAGCATCATTCTTACACCTGTTATAATAACTGTAATCCACATACCGAAGGACAAGCCCCGTAAAAAGCTGAATACAACGATATCCTGTCCGCCGGTAATGTTTTCACGCATCCAGGCCGGGCCGGAAATCAGGCTTATGATCAAAAAGAGAACCGTCATAACAATGGTTAAGGAAATCGTCATCTCCCGTAAGAAATTAAGCTTCTTTGGAACATTTAAGTTTTCAAGATCATTTTCCTTGTTCCCAAAGGTTTTGGCAAGCAGGGAAGAAATCAGAATTCCGATGGAACTGGAATGGGCAAGGGTGAAGCCCTCTCCTCCCTTTACTTCCTTCATAAATACCGCCACATAGGCGCAGGAAAAGGTCATATACAGGCCTAACAATATGGAACCGGTTATTACAAGCGGTACAAAAGACAAATTGGTTCCGAATTTTAACAGCGCCGCAATCAATCCGGCATAAAAGAAGGATACATGGGCTGACAAATGCACATATTTAAAGCGCGTAAATCTTGCAAGCAAAAGGTTCACCAGAAAGCCAAGTGCAAAGATCAATGCCATTTCCGTACCGATCCCGGTAAGGCTTTCGGCTTGAGCAGCTCCAATATCCACTGACACAGGCGGCATATTAAATATCTTGGAAATCATTCCCTGCAAAGGCAGCAGAGACATACCGAGGGTCTGCCCTCCTACGTTGATCATGGTAAAGCCGATCATCGTCTTAATTACGCTGGGAAGGATCTGATCCCAGGTTTTCTTCTGGGCAACCATACCGGCGATTACAACAATTCCTATAATGAAAACAGCCTGGCTGAAAACATTATTAATCAAATACATTACTACTCCCATTTTTCTCTCCCTTCTAAGGCTGCCATCAGCCTTCCCTTTATCTCTTGTTTATTGCTTCCAGAAGCTGTTCTTTTAAATACTGCTTATCCATCATGTTGTCGATCCGGATAATGTGCGCCTTAGAATCTCTTAAAACATCGGCAAAATCTGAAGTTGTAATTAAAATATCATAGGAATCCGGGCTGACGGAACCGATGTCAGAAGCATCCACGGTTGCTTCAATCTTTTCAGCATCAAGAATCTGCTGGGTAAACAGGCGAAGCATCATGGAACTTCCTACTCCTGCACCACATACTGTAACAATTTTTAACATAATGAATCCCCCTTTATGATCTGTAATATTTCCTCTGCGGAATCTGCATTGTTTATTTCATTTACCTTTTTTTCGTCCATTAAAATGTCCGCAAGCTCGGTAAGCGCTTTTAAATGGGATTGGTGGTCAATGGCGCAAAGACCCACCACGATTTTAACCGGGTCGTTTTTCGGATGTCCGAATACAACGGGTTCTTTTAAAGTTACAATGCTAAGGCCGATATCCAGGGCGCCTTCCTCAGGTCTGGCGTGTGGCATGGCTATTCCTGGTGAGATGACGATATAGGTTCCGTTCACCTCAACATTTTTAAGCATAGCCTGGATGTAAGACTCATCTGCCAGCCCCTTATCTACAAGGAGCCTGCCGCTTTCCATAACGGCTTCATCCCGACTGGCGGCCTCAAATTTTGCTTTTATTAAATCTGTGGTCAAAATTTCTTTTAACATCGGTTGATAAATTCCTTTCTTTGGTTCTGAATTTTCTGTAATTCCCAAATATGTGCTCAATTCATTTTTTAAAGGTGCCAGATTATGATCCTCGATCTCCACATATTTGCCAATAATGTTCATCACCTCGGTCATATGGATCCGGGCAGTTAAAAACGATAATTGGCTCTGTATTTCCTTTATGTCATAATCCGATAAATAAGGACTTACTTTCAGCACCTTTGTGTCCTTCCATTTAAAAGGTACCGTGGATATGATCAGGTCCGGAGTATGCTCCTTCAGCCACAGTGCCGCATTTCTCACACTGAATGTCCCCAATATATTCACATGGAAGATGGCCTGAAGCCTGCTTTTCAATATCTCAGAAGTGCTGATTCCTGCGTTGCAGACAATGATGACATTGGGCGTCCTGCGGATCTGTTTTTCATTTCTTTCTATTACTGAAGCAAAAAACAATGTGAAGTAAGATATCTCGTGCTCATTAAAATGCACTTTAAGCTTTTCTTCAAGTACCTTTACGCCCTTTGCCACCGCTTTGTTAAGCTGGAAGAAATTTTCCAAAACATAGCTCAATAATGGATTTTCAGCCCATTCCCCAGCCAAAGCCCGCTTATAGGCAGGACGCAGATGATTGAGCAGTCCCTCATAAAGCTTAGAATCGGTGCGAAAAGCTTCAAAGGGGTATTCCTGTGCCACTGCATCGATAAACTGGTTCGTTACCAGATTAAAAGGCAGCCATTTTTCAGACAGCAGCTCCTCGGATTTGACGACAGATGCTTCTGCCAGCTTATTTGCCAGATAAAAGCAGTCATCAATCGATACTTTCCTGCCGAATATCGCCTCAATTTCCTCATGCCGTTCCACAAAAGCCTTTTCTTCTCTCGTTAAAACATCCTTTGGTCCACCGGTAAAAGCTTTTCCAATGGAGATCCTTGCATAAGTGACATAAATGGCGATCAGCATACGGTTAAATGATACATCGCTTAGTTCTACATTAAGCCGTCTGGCTACATCATCGAGAAAGGCCTCACAGGAATACAGGATCTGCATATCTTCTTTTCCTGACCTGTCTTCAAAAAACAGCGGATCTTCACTGATTGAAAGAATCAGAAGGTTTCTGATGTTTTGTTCCTTGCCAGAGATCCGGTACCCTTTAAAGGGTGTGGCCTCTACTGCGATGGAATGAAAGCTGAGCATTTCCCTTACTTCCTTTAGATCAGCGATGAGGGTATTTCTTGAAATATCAAGTTCTTTCAACAGGTCATCCACCGTGAACTGATCGCCGGACAAAAGAATGGACGTGGTGATCCGCAGACGCCGGATTCTTAAATTCGATAAAACAAAAGCCGGGGTTGAGTGCATCAGACTCTCAAACTCAATCATCAGCGGTTCCGTATAAAACATCTTCCCCTTATCTGCATTGATTTCAGGATATCCGGAAGCCTCCAGTAATTCATTTAATTTTTTTATATCACTGTAAATAGTCCTGCTACTTACAGAAAACTGTTGTGCCAGCTCCCGTACGGTAAACTCACGGTTGCTCTGACAGACAAGGCGGAATATTTCTAAAAGTCGGTTTTCCATGGTTTCCTCCTTTATGTGNNCAATTTGTTTCACTTTTTTTGAATGGATAGGTATATGGCGGTTCATCAACCGCTTTCCGCACAATACATGCGGGGTTTGTATGCACGAACGCTGGGCCTACCACAAAAAAAGACGCCGCTTTCGCTGACGTCGTATGATAATTTAAAAGTCAAGGTTGCATATATTGCCCCCTTATAACTGACTTTGTCCAGAATCAGTTATTAGGAAGCTTTATTTTTTAATCATTTAAGAATATAAGTATATATATTGCATAGATAATAGATCAAGTATATAGGTAATGCCATATTTCCCATAAATACTAAGGTAGTCATTTGAGATACTATTTTTACTTATATAAAAAACATCTTCATATGCATTTTTTAAACTTTGATCCCTGTTTCCCGTTATTAAAAATTTATGGCCTTTTAAACTTTTAACAAATTCCAGCGACAGCTCTGCAAATTTTCCAGATGCTGATACGGTAATTATGATATCCTCAGCATTGATAGCTTTTAATACAGTGTTTTTAGTAAATGAATTTGAAATAACATGAGTAACCTTAGACGCAAACATTAATTCTTGCTGAAACTTTACGATTGTTCCGCTAGTATTATTTGCACATAAGAACACGATATTAACATCTTTATGAAGCAGCTGACATAAAAAACTTATCTTTTCAAAATTAAAATGCTCATCAATATCTATAATCATGTCATTAATTAGACTTTTTATATGGCTTTGATAATTGGAGTATTCTTCATTATCTCGATATCTTAAATTACTTGGAAATACTAATTTAGTCACTGAACTTTTTAATTTGCTGAAATTATCGTATCCTAGTTGTTCGCAGAATCTTCTAATGGCTGATATAGATGTAAAGCATTCTTCCGTAATTTCTGAAATACTAACACTGGAAATTCTATATAGATTTTTTAAAATATACTGTGCTAACACATATTCAATATTATCTGATTTTCCTGCGTTTACTATTAATGATAAAGAGTTTAAGAGACCTAAGTTATTGATTTCCACATTACAATCCTCCATTGAGCTTATTAATGTATGATTACTCTTCTAATATAAGCTATTTATAACCGGACGGGTATGCAAATATAAGTATTTAGGATAAACATTTAAACAGCCATCAGTATTCCTTTTTGGAACCTGTGAATACCGCTTTCTTATTCAGTAAGAATGGGCGGCAGTAAGCAGTCGCATTACTTGTTGGAATAACTTCTTCTGAAAGATTGATTGCCAATTCTTCCTTGATATAAGACCTACGTTTCTGGATTCGATTCCACATTTCCGGATATTCCTTTTTTATTGCTTCCCGTAATGCCTTGTCAGCCAGCATAACTCCGCTCTCACAGCTGATTCCACCATATCCGGGAACGGTTGGAATAATATCAATCTGGAACAGCATTCCACTCTTTAATATTTCATCAGAGCCTGGATATACTGGAGAAGCAAGCCATTCCTCATCGGCACATAAGTGACCAGGGTTTAATGACCATCCATACTGGACTTTTGGCAGCACTTCCTCTATCTTATCATACAATTCTTTTCCGTCCATACCAATATAAATCGTTTCTAACCAAGTCTTTACAGCAGTGAAGTAAGGAAATGCTATCTTATTCAAGTAGTCTTTTTCACTTTCCGGCAATTCCTCTTCGCAGAATACCGCATATCCGCCACGGCTTTGTAATCCTCCCTTGAATCCCGTAGTGATTGAAATACGGTCTCCTTTTTTAATTACCTTATTAGTTGGGTATATGTTGGCTTTTTCAAAACGTTCCCCTGCCGCCATGATTGTTACAACATTATGAGGCTGTCCAAATGCAGCTAATTTCTCTGCAATCTGCATTTCTGTTTTCCCCTCATCAAACTCTTCCATGGCTTCTAGTATGCAATTTCCTGCAAGTGCAGCTCCAAATTCATAATGTGCAAATTCATTGGCATTGTTTGTTGTTCGTACACCTCCATCTCCAATAAACAAGCTCGCAGCATTAGAAAATTTGGCTTCCTTGCAGATGCTCATGATTGCTTGTACTATAAAGTAAGGAATATCATATAATGAAGTATTATCCTCTGATTTTCCGGTAAAATTCTTCCAACCAGCGAAACCAATATTTTTTGCTTTATCCAATCCGCACTGCCCTAAAATTTCAGGGACGCTTTTATCTGTATTCATTGGCTGGTTTGGCAGCGAAAAATACGGCATGTGCACAGCCGTCACTTCTATTCTTGATTTTGCTGCCTTGTTCAAATTTTCATTTCCCAATACCATATAAGCCTTACCACAAGAATGAAGCACTAATAAGGCCTCTTCAAAACGAGGCAGGAAACCGCATATGTATTCAAAATTACTTCCATGTTCCAAATCGGCATAGATAACAATTGTATCATAACCTTTCTCTTTCATCTTTGCCAACAATTTTTCTTTTCTTTCTTCCATTGTTTCATCACTTAATGCAACCGGTACAAGATTCTGTTCTAATTCAGGCACTTTTATTTCTTTTAGCTGTATCATTTTATTTTCTCCTTCTTTAAATGTTATCAATCGGGAACATAGGCCGCATAATACGTTTGAAAAGCAGCTTTGAAGTGTCCTGCAACGTTGCTCCCTGGGTTAATGACATAACAGTTAATTTGCCTTCTTCTTTTAATTCCGGGAAAATATATCCCTGTTTAACAATAATGATATCATAGTCTTCATAATTTACACCAGCAGCATTAAACTGGTGAATTTCCACAAAAGGATGATTATTTCCCGAAACAATAATATCGATTGGTTTATCTTTGACACCAATGGTAATACATTCGCCAAAATTCCCTTCTCCTACATAACAGTAGCCAGCCAAATATCCTTTTGCTTTGACTGCAACGTCTAAATCTACTTTTGCGGATAACTCATCCAAATTCATTCCTAAAGAAATTGCTGTTTTTTCCCCTTCTTCCAATCCGGCTAACTCTGTTAATGCTTCTGCATCATTTATGCCGGCAAACAAAAATTTCTTGTTGCCGGTATTGTCAAGTACCAGCACCTGGCGCAATAGGAATGTATTGCATCCCACAGCCCCAGAGGTTACATTATCCCCGGAATCAGTAATGAATACAGGCTTACCTTTAAATTCTACTGACATTTTCATTGCTTCTCCCGGCAGTGCAGTCAGTCCGGTATAGTGGAATTCATGCCGTTTATCCCATACATACTTGGCCAATTTATCTGCAATTTTATTTGCATATTCCTGGTCGGCTTCTGTTGATGGGATAACAACAATACCACATCCTGCAACATCACAGTCATGGCGAATATATCCTACATGCCACGAACAGCTCAAAATTCTTTTATCTTCTTCTAATTCATCCAAATATTGATTGATGGATTTTACTGGTTCATCAGCAGATACACTTTGTTCCCCGCCCAAAATCATCGGTAATTTACGATATGCCGGTGTAATATTTTGACGCGTCTTCAACAGCGCTGCCATCTTTTTGCAAATAAACGCAACCGTTTCCTTTATATCTGTATGAGGAGAATTCCGGTAACTGCGAATCAGTGTTGTGTTTTCTACATATTCCTTAGATAAATTGCCATGAGGATCACAAACCACTGCAACCGGTAAATAAGGCCCAACTAATTTGCGAATCTCCTTCACAATATGGTGATCACCTGATCCGCCCTCTAAACATTCGACTTCACTTGCTCCATGCAGGTGAAGGTATATACCATCAATTTCATGAATGTGCTTTTTTACATCTTCCAAAATTCTATTTTCAATAAAATCAAATGCATCTTTCTCTAATACACCACCGGCTGCCGCATTGGCATAAATGGANNGGGATGATTTCGACTCCTTCTCTCGCAAATACATCTTCACATTTCATCTCCCGAATGCAATCTTCTCCAAATAAAAGATTAAAATTTTCTAATTTGCTTTTATACGGAATATTTGCATTGGATTCAATAACAAATTGGGCAATCAATACTTTCATTACATTCTACCTCCTGAATACAGTTAAAAGTGTGCCTCTCACTAGAAAAAATCACCCCTATGAATATTATTCACAGGAGTGATTTTTATAATATTCTTATACAATCGATTCAGTCACCCTAATTTAAAAATCAATTATTTTGCTTTTTTCATTCTGTTTTTGAAAGAATAATCTTGCATGATACAAAAGATACCGCTACTGCCACAACTCCTACGATTGCAGCCAAAAAGAAATTTCCCAAGCCGCCATCTTTATCGACAAAGAACAAAGCTGTTAATAATCCTGGGCATCCTCCCATAACATAGCTCTTTNNTAATCCAGCACTTGCCGCTCCGATTGCAGTACCAATCAATACTCTTGGCCTCATGATTAATGACCCATAAAATGCCGGTTCCGTAACTCCGCAAAGTGCAGTAATACCAAAGGAGGCAATCATACCTTTTTTGCTTTTATCATTTTGTATTGTCGTAGCTACCGCTAATGCACTTCCACCAATACATAGGTTAGAGATAAATCCCATAACCATAATAGCCGGATCATATCCAATCGTCGCAACACTGTTAAATCCAATTGGCATAATCGCTTTGTCTAATCCCAGCATGACCATGTAAGGGTAAACTACCGCAAAAATTGGCATGGCTATTCCGCCAATTGCTTTCATTAAGTTTGTAATTCCAACACCTACATACGTACTTAAAACGGTTCCTATTGGCCCTAAAATAATCAATGTTACAGGAACAACAACGATCATTGTAAATAATGGTTTCAAAAAGTATCTCACTGTTTCAGGAATATACTTCTGGAATAGCTTGTCCACAAAATACATGAATCCAATGCCAAGCATAATTGGCAGCACACTGCCTGTATATTCTACCACCGGAATTCCAATTCCCAAGAAGCTTAATCCTGCTGCACCGCTAATATTTGAGCTAACCAGCAGGCCACCTAAAAAAGCTCCCATGATTGGTTCCATCTTTAAACGTTTCGCCATTGTAAATCCAATATACACTGGCAAAAAGGTAAACGCAGCACTGAAAATCGAAGATAAAATTATCGCAGTACCAGAATCCATGGCAACACCAAAGTAGTTAACCAATAAGTTTTTGAATGCCAGAATCATTCCGCCTGTAATCAGTGCTGGAACAACCGGCATAAAGACTGCTGCCATGAAGTTACCAAATTTATTTACATAGTACATCGCCTTTTTTTCTTCCGGTTCCTCTGGGGAAGCTGTTTCACTGGTTTCGCCTTCTTTCCATCCTGACGCATCTAAGAAATCGTTATATGCTTCATTCACATTAGGCCCAATGATAATTTGGACCTGTCCGGCTTTGCTGACAATGCCCAGGACATTTTCAATTCCTTTTAACGCTTCTTCATTTACAAGTTTCTTGCTGTTGTAGTGTAAACGAAGCCTGGTTGCACAGTGTTCAACATGATTTAAGTTTTCAATACCACCAACATGTTCTAATACTTGCTTTGACATCTCAACATATTTCATTTTATATATCCTCCACCCAAATTTATTTTTCATTATAATTTATCAGTATATTGCTATATCAAAATTTATCAACCATGTTAACAGCTTAATCGTTACCATATTCGTATCCTTCAATAGAAAAATACCTTGTAATCGGTGGCGATAGCTTCAGGTGGATAACATAAGATTTTCTCCCCTTTTTAGATGCNNAGCTTTCCTTGGGAATTCGTTTATTGTTATTTTTAAAATCTACCCTGACAATGCCATACCGCTTTTCATAGCCATTAATCCAACTATAGAGATCCATGGAAGACCACATATAATACCCTTGTACATTAACTCCCTCTTCTCTTGCCTGTAGCATGTAGTCAATAAATTCACTGCATATTTCTATTCTTTCAGTATCTTTTACATAGCCATTATCATCGGGAGTTTCATATTGACCGCATCCGTTTTCCGTGATATAAACCAAAATATCTCCATATTTTGCCTTGATTTCCTTTAAAGCATTGTACATACATTTTGGATAGACCTCTCTTCCCCAGAGATTGCGTCTTACATCAGGGTCAAATGATGTTTCAAACAGATCCTTTATACGAATGCCTTCTTTGGACTTTGATCCTTTTCCCTTATTATTATGGAAAATTTCTGTCTCACCCTCAGAATAGTCGGTTACATACTGACGATTATAAAGATTCAAACCAATATAATCGATCCTGCCTTTTTCAAAAGCAGAAATATCTTCGTCATGAATAAATGAAGCGTTGACATTGTTATCCTCTAAAACCTTGTTTAGTTCAGCCGGCATTTTACCTAATACGGCGGTATCTAAGACCATACGGTTGTAAAAAATATCAGCCCTTAATTTAACTAATTCTTTTTCTTTCGTGTCAGGGTCTATTTCAACATTTCCATTGTCATGAACCACACCGATTATTCCGCCGATTCCTAACTCCTTAAAGCTATGAACGGCTTTCGCGCTTCCCAGCATCAGGTTATAAAGAACTTTCCAAAAACGACCAAAATCAGCTTTATAGTTTGGCGGATAATTTCCTACAACATAACTGCAATAAGCATAATATCTTGGTTCATTTATGGTAGACCAAATCTTAACCCGGTCTCCAAAGTTTTCAAAACATACTTTTGCATATTCATGAAAAGCATCTACAACTTTTCGATTCTCCCATCCACCGATTTTAGCCATTTCATTTGGGAGGTCGTAATGAAATAATGTCACATTAGGAGTAATTCCTTTTTCCTGGCAATAGTTAATAACATTGTTATAAAATTCAATTCCTTTCGGATTGACCTCGCCAACTCCTCGCGGAATTATTCTAGCCCATGAAATTGAGAGTCTATAAGTATTTTGGTTTCCTTCTGCCATCAGGTCTATATCTTCTTTATACCTATGGTAAAAATCACTGGCAACATCACCATCTACATTGTTTATATTCAGGGAACTTTCATGGTTGAAGACATCCCATTCATTTAAGCCTTTCCCATCTTCGTCCCATGCTCCTTCACATTGGTAAGCAGCGGTTGCCGAGCCCCATAAAAAATTTCCTTTGATACTCATATTTTTTCTGTATTCCTCTCTTAAACTATTATCGCAAAACGTTTTACATTTTTATTATAATCCTTTTAAAAAGTTCATGTAGTTCAAAATAAGAACGATTTTAAAGCTGACTTAAGCATTCGTTATCTATTATAAAAATAAGCATTAAGGTGTGGGAGACTTCTTTCACCTTAATGCTTATTTTTATTAACTATATTTATTTTATTGGTTTTGCAATAGATTTTAGCCAGCTTGACAATCAAGCCTTGATTTCCTGCCCTTCGGCTTGGATTTGCTTGACCGGAGCTGCGACTCCGGTCAGGAAATTAGAATCTTATCTAAAGGAACATACAATAAATGCATTCCCGTCAAAGCAATACACCACTTAAAAAGATCATCAGCGTTTGCGCTCCCACAATGATAATATAATTCTGAACCGATAGGACAAAGGTCTTCTCTTTGATATGTTCCGCTCTGAAACGGCAGATGTTCTTATGCACAGGAATAATGGTGAGCAGCGCCAACAGACAAACCGGGGGCAGAATCCTCAGCGCGATAGACACCGCCCATGTCAAATAAGTAACATAATATAACCCGGCAAAAACGTCCAGCGCATTTTTACCAAAAAAGTAAGGAAGCGTGTACCGCCCTACCGTAATATCCTTTTCCAAATCGCAGATATTGTTAGCCAGCATAATGTTGGAAGTCGCACAGATTGGACCGGCCGTAACCAAAAGCAGGGAGAACGCAGGCGCAAGGTTTAAGTCAAACCGTACTGCACTCCAATCCACCGTCAATGTAAGAAACGTTCCTGAAGGCATGTTCATATAAAGCATCAGAAAAGGAATAAACAGACCATAAAACAGCCCCGAAAAGATTTCTCCCAAGGGTAAACGGGAAATCGGAATCGGCCCCCAGGTATAGAATACACCGCAGAGAAAGCACAATCCGCCAAGCAGAAGCACAACNNTACGCCAAAGTAAGGCCCAAAACAGTGCTCACGCCGAATAACAGATAAATAATAAGCTTTGCCATACCCCGCGGAAAGGGCAGCTCCTGGCCGTTCGTTTTGGTATCAATATAGTTATTGATTGCGGTTGTCGTCAGATCGAACAAAAACATTGAGCTAAAAAACAAAAGCGTACGCTCCAAGTTCACCGGCAGTCTGCGGTAAAACAGATAGGACAGAGACATGAGAAACGGAAGCAGACTTGTAATCTTGGTACGTATCTCAACAAACTCAAGAAACTTTCTCATATTAGAATGATCATTTACTACAACAACCTTTGTTTGCATTGCAATCCTCTTTCATCTTCTTAGTTTAAATGGTAATTATGGGGCATCCTCTTCAACGGATCATTGTCTGAACTGCAGTTTTACATATAATTATCCTGCCCAATACCAAACATGTTATGTCCAGATCGGGATGGCCTCCTTTTGATTACGAATAAACTTGTAATCGACAATATTATAACAATACAGAAAAAAATAGTCAAATTAATAAGCAAGATGATTGTATATGACATAAAATACTTATCTGGTAAAAAATTTAACGGACTACCTAAGATTGGAAATTTGATATTGTACGCTAATACTTTTTTTGATAATATGTTATATACAAAAAGAAATCTATTTAACTATAAAAATAATATTTGAGTATTGTGGAGAACTGTTATGAAAATAGAAGAAATCACATATGCATCAAAAAATGGTGAAAAAGTTGTTTTAAGAAGTCCTGAAATATCCGACTCCAAAGATTTACTTGAATATTTAGTAACATGCGCTGGTGAGACCGATTATTTAGGGAGGTATCCTGAAGAAATCACCAAAACCGTTGATGAAGAAAATNNATTTGCAAACAGCTGGAAGATGAAAAAAGCTTCGATGTCTCCGCCTTTGTAGATAATAAACTGGTGGCTAACGGGACTATATATTGCATTAGGGGAAATATGAAAACAAAACACAGAGCCGGATATGGAATTGCTGTATTAAGAGATTACTGGGATATGGGAATAGGTAATATGTTAACAAAGTGCTGCCTCAATAATGCTAAAAAGCTAGGCTATGAACAGGTTGAGCTTGAGGTCGTCGCAGATAACAAAAGAGCAGTCCATGTTTACGAACAACATGGATTTAAGGTATGCGGGACAATTGAAAATGCAGAAAAATTAAAAGATGGTACGTATCGGGATCTACATATGATGATATGCAAATTATAGCATAAGATGAAGCAATGGAGCTTCCTGTTATGAACAGAGGACTGCTGATTTTGAGATTAAGTCAGCAATCCTCTAAATAATAATGATAGAATTTGTGATTACCGCTCTAATAAAAAGTGCGCTACTTTAACATTTCCATCCATTTCCGTACCATTTACTATAAAGCCGCATTTTTCTGTATAAAACTTTATATTTTCCTCTTTGTCCGCTGGAGTCACCAATGTTATCTTTTTCCAATTGCAATAAGAGTCCAGCATATAGTGAAATGCCAGTGTGCCAATCCCCTTGCCCTGATATTCAGGAATAATGCAAAGACAGCCCAAATAATACTCTCCATCTCCTCTGTCAACAACTGAAATGGCTCCAATGGGATAGTCTTCGCTAAAAATAATTAGCTTCGGGAACTTTTCAATAGATGCTTCCATTTTTTCTCTTGTTTTCCCATAAGCAGGACACTCTCCATATTTAACATAATCATCATAGAATGCTGCATTATATATATTTATTAATAAATCTGCATCTTTCTTTTCAGCTTTTACATATCTTAAATCCATAATTCTTCTCTTCCAATCTGTGAGGCTTTCCTTTGCATGTTCTTTTATTGGCTTCACATCATGCCATAATCCGAAGAAAAACTCATTTATATGCTTTCAAAGTATTCGTACTTTGCCATTTATTCAGAACTTCGACTTTTGAAAATCCTCCGGTGATCAGGGCTTCTGTTTCATGTGCCCTTGTAAGAGGGGTATCATAGTGATAGAATTCGCCGTCACTTATTCCCAATTCTTTTTTCAGCCGGGAAAGCTCTAAAAAGCTGTTCTCTTCTTCTGAATCATTTTCCGCCATATAGTCCGTTAAAATAAAATAGCCGCCCTCTTTCAAAGAACTATGTAATTTTTTATAGAGCAAAACTTTCTGCTCTGAAGTGAAATGATGCAAAGATTCCACAGAAACAGCAGCATCATATACATTTTCTCCAAACGGAACCTCAAAATATGAACCATTGATAAGAGACAGCTGTTTGTCAGGAAATTTAGCCTGCAAAGCTTTTAACATACCACTTGCCAAATCGATCCCTGTTATTACTGCATGTGGATTAACCTTGAAATATTCATTCAATTCCAGCCCTGTCCCGCAGCCCAGATCAAGCACTTTGCATCCTTCTGTCTTAGGCAGCTGCGATACCGTATAGGGATAAAATATTTTTGCAGAATCAATACAGTTAAACTGGTGGTCCTCATACCCATCTAAACGACGATCAAAAAATTCTCCCATTTTTTCGAGTTTCATTACATTCACCTCCGCTTGGTCAAATATAAATAATTCACATAATTATACTACCACCTAACCTGCTAACGATCAACATCGCATTTCAATGTATGTGAAATCTTAACTTATTTATCCTTACAAATTATGTTAAAAGAGGAATAGGTATAATCCTTAAAAGACCGCCTCTAAATCGTCCATTTCATCTTCAATCATAGTTCCATGAGAATTAAGCAAATAAAAGTAGCAAAAAAGCAACCGAAAGGGGATACAAAACAACTATATAAATATGGTAAGATAGTAAAAAACACGGAGGTGTATTTCCATGATCTTTCCAGAAAAATTGTTGCTTCTAAGAAAAAGCAAAGGCTTAACGCAGGAAGAATTAGCCGAAAAAATATCCGTATCCCGTCAAGCCATAGCAAAATGGGAAAGCGGCCAGGCATATCCTGATATTTCCAATCTTATCAGTATTTCTGAATTTTATAAAACTACGATTGACCATCTGGTAAAAGACAATGATCCCTGCATTACTTCCATCGTAACTCAGGATTCCTGCAATAGCAAAGAATTAATTGATTTTCTTATTCAGGCAAAATGCAAAACTTATGCTGCAAAAAGTGCGGAATGCGCTTCTTCAAGGCCAAATTCCCATGATTTACGATATGAAGAAGGCGTTTTTTTATATTTAGACACGTATATCGGCGGCGAGTGTTTTTCCGGAGAAGAGGCTGTGTGGAAAAACAGCATCCCAATCTATGCAATGAATTACTCCGGGCGGGTAACAAGCAGTAATTTTAGCGGTAATTTTTTAAAAGCAGCTTTATTGGCTGTACCCCGGGATAAACCATTTCGTGGTCCTGCTTTCTATCAAGAAAACGATTACTTTTATAACTGCAAGGTATGCGGAGATTTCAAATGGTATCAGGGATATGAAGAAATATATTATAAAGATTTACAGGTTTATGAGTGTTATTTCCATGGAGGAATCGTAAAGTAAGATAATTAGTTTAATGCCTATATTAAGATGAGAACCGCCTATAACTATATCCGATTTGGTGCAATCCTAATTTTACTTCCGGTTCATGTCAATTCCTTTTCCGATATCTCATATAATATTACTATCAACATCCGGAAAGGAAATAAAACTATGCCCCCATTCCCACCTACTGATAGACCTCAACCTCCTACTAATAGGCCACCATCACCTCCTACTAACAGGCCTCCATCACCTCCCACTAACAGGCCGCCGTCACCTCCTTCTAACAGGCCTCCATCACCTCCTACTAACAGGCCCCCATCACCTCCTACTAACAGGC